>CAZMYP010000011.1:15290-39989 GCA_964570535.1 uncultured Herbinix sp. | reverse complement strand
TTGTATTTAGCCAGCAAGCTGGCCGCGCTCGGCGCGAGGGTTTCGCAAGCGAAACTCTTTCTTATCGTTTATTCAAGTGAAATAAGGAGGAAATAAGATGTTAGAAAACCTGAAAAAAATTAAGCAACAGTTTATTGATGAGCTTAATGCAATTAATTCAAAGGGAGAGCTAGAGAAAATTAGAGTCGCTTTTCTTGGTAAGAAGGGATTGGTAACAGAGGAGTTAAAGAATCTCCGTGATTTATCAGCAGAAGAGAAAAAGGAAGCTGGTATGCAGGTGAATAGCTTAAAGCGTGAGATAGAGCAGGCAATCGTTGAGTATCAGATTAAGCTAACTGAAAGAGAGTATCAGCAGGAAATTGAAAATGCCCAGCCCTATGACTATACAATTCCTAGCAATAGAGAGGTAGGAACCCTTCATCCTATAACAATAATACAGAAGCAGATAGAAGAGATATTTAAAAGTATGGGCTTTATAATAGAGGATGGACTTGAGATACAGACAGAATACAATAACTTTGAAGCAGTTAATATTCCAAAGAATCACCCAGCAAGAGATATGCAGGATACCTACTATCTTGATAATGGTCAGATATTAAAGACTCATACCTCTGCAGCTCAAAACACTATTATGAGGAAATATGGTGCTCCCAAAAAGGGTGAGCCCTTAAAGGTATTGTTCCCTGGTAGATGCTTTAGGAATGAGAATATGGATGCCAGTCATGAGAACACCTTCTTCCAATTAGAGGGAATGATGATTGGAGATGATATCTCCATATCTAATCTAATCTACTTTATGAAGGTATTATTATCCGAAGTATTTGAAAGAGATGTTAAGGTAAGACTTAGACCAGGGTTTTTCCCCTTTGTTGAACCTGGCTTTGAGTTAGATATCAACTGTGCCATATGTGGTGGAAGCGGATGCCCTACCTGTAAGAATTCAGGATGGCTTGAGCTATTGCCCTGTGGGATGATACACCCCAATGTTCTAAGTATGGGTGGCATAGATCCAGATCGCTATATAGGCTTTGCTTTTGGTCTTGGACTAACAAGGCTTGCTATGATGAAATATAATATCAAGGATATTCGTCTGTTTAACAGTGGCAATTTACAACAGCTGAAGCAGTTCACAAGATAGAAGGGAGATTTTTATGTTAATATCAATGAATTGGATATCAGAATTTACAGACCTTAGAGGAGTTAATATAAAGGAGCTTATCAATCGCTTTACATTATCTACTGCAGAGGTTGAAGATATATATGAGATGGGTAAGAATATCAAGGATGTAGTTGTAGGTAAAATCATTGAAATTAATGATCATCCTAACTCAAAGAAGCTGCATCTAGTTAAGGTTGATATTGGCACCAAGGTGGTGGAGGTTGTATGTGGAGCACCCGATGTATTTGTGGGAGCAGTGATACCCTTTGCAAAGCTTGGAGGTCAAGTAGGTGATTTGCTAATAAAGGAAGTTCCTATAGCCGGTGTTGTAAGTGGCGGCATGTGTTGTTCTGAGAAGGAGCTTGGAATAAGTGATGATAATTCTGGGCTTATGATTATTGAAGAGGATTATCCATTGGGTACTGATATTAAGGAATTTATGCAGCTTGATGATATTGTCTTTGAAGTAGATAACAAATCCCTAACAAACAGACCTGATCTATGGGGACATTATGGGATTGCCAGAGAGATTGCAGCCCTTAACAAAAGGCCCTTAAAACCTTTAGAAGTAGTAGATACCAGTACTTATAAGAGCCTGGCTCCAATTGATCTTCGAGTTGAAGATAATGGAAGAGTATACCGTTTTAGCTGTATTACAATGAATAATATAAGCAAGAAGAAATCTCCTGTTAATATGAGAATTCGCCTAACCTATTGTGGTATGCGTCCAATAAACCTTCTGGCAGACCTGACCAATTACCTAATGATTGAGATTGGACAGCCAATGCATGCCTATGACAATAAAAAGGTTACAGATATCAGAGTAAAGACCTTTACGGAGCCCTTTGAATTCTTAACACTGGATGGAGTATCAAGAAAGATAGATTCTGATACCTTAATGATCTGTAATAGCAAGGAGCCTATAGGAATAGCAGGTATTATGGGTGGAGGGCTTTCTTCCATATCAGATGATACATCCTCTGTATTATTGGAGTCTGCCAATTTTGAAGGGACTTCTGTTCGTAAATCAGCAACAAGACTTGGACTTAGAACAGATGCTAGCTCAAGATACGAGAAGACCTTAGATCCAGAAATGACTGTAATGGCTATTGAGCGTTTTATAAAGCTCTTATTAGAAATCGACCCTGGTGTTAAGGTTAGCTCCAGCCTTACAGATTCATATGTACAGCATTATGATAGTATAAGGATTGACTTTGATAAGGCATTTATAGATAAATATACAGGCATAGAGATTTCAACTGAAATGATGGGAGGAACTCTAACTGCACTAGGATTTGAGGTTAAGAAGGAGGGTGACAATTTCAGTGTAAATGTACCATCCTGGCGTGCTACCAAGGATGTTACCATAAAGGCTGATATTGTAGAGGAAATTACCCGTATCTATGGATATGATAATTTTTCTATCTACTCAACAAAGAGTCTTCTTACCCCTATTCGTCAGAGCAATGAAAGGGATAATGAATATAAGATAAAGCTTTTATTGTCAAGTAAATATCATATGAATGAGGTTCATAGCTATATCTGGTATGAAAACAAGTTAAATAAGGAATTAGGAATTAATATGGAGCCTAATATTAAAATTGTAAATTCCGTAACAGCTGAGAATGATACTATTCGTTCTACAATAATTCCAAGCCTCCTGGGATTTGTATATAAGAATGTAGACATAACACCAGAAATGGCTATGTATGAAATAGGCCGTGTTGCTAATGGACTTAAAAGCGATGGCTTATGTGATGAGAAAAAACGTCTTGGTATTGTAATTGCCAGTAAGGAGCTTAGCGAAAAGGAAGTATTCTTTAAGCTAAAGGAAGCTATAGAGCAGGTTCTACTAGATGTAAAGAATATAGCTCCAAGGTTTGTAGAAGGTAAAGGGATAGACAAATATAATTATGTACATCCTGTTAATTCTGCTGGAATTCTCTTGGAGGATCAGGAAATCGGATATTTTTCAGTATTAAACCCTAAGATAAGGAATAATATTGACAAAAAATTAAATGTTGCCTTTGCTGAGATTGATATTGACGATATGGAGAAGGTAAATGAGATTCCCCTAAAATATAAGGAGATATCTAAGTATCCTGGTGTTACAGTGGATCTAAGCCTACTTGTAGAAAAAGATATTTCTTATGAGGGATTGTCTAAGTATATAGACATGTATCCATGCCAGTATCTCAATAAATATTACCTGGTTGATATCTTTGAGGATGAGAAGCTTATGCCAGGTAAGAAAAGTGTGACAGTCCGTTTTGAATTTATATCCATTGAACGTACCTTGGAAGGTCATGAAATACAGGACATGGTGGATGGATTATTAGCACTACTAAATAGTAAGAATATTGAGCTGAGATAGGAATAATAAAGCTGGTCCCTGTATAATCATTTTCTGAAAGAGTGAAAGTTGAGCACAAATTAGTATGTGCAAAATACTTGCACATAGATGAGGTGGAAATGATAAAACATATGGGGACCAATTCTATAGAGACAATTCGCCTGATTTTACGGAGATTTCAGGTTGAAGATACATATGATATGTACAGAAACTGGGCAAGTGATAATGAAGCCTTAAAATACATTCCCTGGGGACCTCACAAGGATATTAAGGTTACCTATAGGCGTATTTTAAGCTGGGTAGAAAGCTATAGGTATTCCAATGTATATGTATGGGCCATTTATTTAAAAGCTAATAAGGAGGTAATAGGCTCCATTAGCATGGAAATATTTAATGATAAGGAAGAAAGCTGTGAGATCGGATATTGTATAGGAAAAGCCTTTTGGGGTAGAGAGATTGTGCTTGAAGCATTGCGGGCTGTTATGCATTATTTTTTTTATGAGGTTGGTTATAGAAAAATTATTGCAAGACATGATGTGCTAAACCATGCTTCTGGTAGAGTTATGGAGAAGGCAGGAATGGAATTTGAAAGAATAATATACAAAGCAGGCTACAGACGTGATGGAAGCGAATATGATGTTGCAATTTATGTAAAGGACTTTGAGTGGGACTAGGTAATATTGATATTGATTTTAGTAATTGGATATATTATTATATAATATAGGTAACTGTTCAGTACCTTCACAGTTACAGGACATCTTACGATACCAATGCACACAAAACGGATAAAATACATCCATTTTGGCGCTGAAGCACTCGAATCCACTTCCTGATTCTCGGGGTTCTAAATAGTTACTAAATAGAATCAATTATATGACAAAATACAAGGAATATTATTATGTAAAACATACAAGATAAAGGAATGGACGAAAAATGTCGAATAATAATCAACAAAAGCAAAAAGAGGTGTTACAAAAAAACTTGAAAGAAGGTAGGAAGATGCTAAAAGAATTTAAGAAATTTGCTCTTAAAGGTAACATGATTGATTTAGCAGTAGGTATCATTATAGGTGGAGCCTTTAACTCAATTGTAAACTCCTTGGTTAATGACATTATCATGCCATTATTGGGTGTATTTACAAAGAATGTAAGCTTTAAAGACTGGTTTATTGCTCTTGATGGTGAGAAGTATGCATCCTTAGTAGTAGCAGAGGAGGCAGGAGCGGCAGTTGTAAAATACGGCCTATTTCTCTCTAATATTCTTAATTTTATTATAATGGCATTTGTTGTATTTTTAATTGTAAAATGGATTAATAAGCTGAAAGGGCCTGCTGAACAAGCAGCTCCTACAACAAAGAAATGTGCTTATTGCTTTTCGGATATCCATATTGATGCAACAAAATGTTCTCATTGTACTGCTGATGTAGCAAAGTAGGAATTGATTGGAATAGTAAGAAAAAAATAGATTTAACATGGGGGCGTTTTATTGATGAAACGGCCCCATATCTTTGTCCTTCAGAAAATATATATTGTATGGAATGGTTATAATTGTTATAATAAACCCAATATAAAAGTTTGGAGAGATAATTATGCTTAAAACATTTTACCCTAAACGTATTGCAGATTCAGCCTATGTAATTGATTATAAGAAATTATATGAGGAGGGCTATAGAGGCATTATCTTTGACATCGATAATACCCTGGTAGAGCACGGTGCAGATGCCAGCCCAAGAGCCATAGAGCTTATAGCAGGCCTAAAGGAAATTGGTTTTATGGTATGCTTAATTTCCAATAACAATGAGGAAAGAGTTAGCAGATTTAACAGAGAAATTAATATAAAATATATTCATAAGGCTAATAAGCCTTCTAAGAAAAGCTATATAAGGGCTACGAAGCTTATGAAGACTACAATTAATAATACTGTTTTTGTTGGAGATCAGCTTTTTACTGATATATATGGTGCTAAAAGATTAGGAATGATGTCTTATTTTGTTAAGCCTATTGGCCCTAAGGAGGAGATACAGATTGTCTTGAAACGAAAACTTGAACGAATTGTGTTACACCTTTATCGTAAAGACCTAAAAAGAGGCAAAATCAAGAAGGAATGAAAGGACATAGGATGAAAAGGCCAGATAATATTGTGTTAATAGGATTTATGGGTTCGGGGAAAAGTAGTGTAGGTAAGCTTTTGTCTAAGCGGTTAGGCTATCAATTCAAGGACACTGATGATATGATAGAGGCAGAGGAAGGTACAAGTATCGGAGAAATCTTTAGTAGTCGTGGTGAAGAGTCATTTAGGGATTTGGAAACTGCCCTGCTATTATCACAAGAAGGACTTTTGGAGAGAACAGTTCTTTCTACAGGTGGAGGCATGCCTCTTAGGGAAGATAACTGTAAGCTATTACGAATGATTGGCCAGGTAATATATTTACAAGCATCACAGAGTACTATAATTAGCAGGCTGGCTAATGATAATAAAAGACCCCTTCTTAAGGGTGATAAATTAAAGAACAAAGTAAACTCTATTCTTAATTCTAGAATATCAATTTATGAGAAAGCTGCTGATATAATCATTGATACCAATAATAAGAAAATCGCAGATATTGTAGAGGATATATTAGAAGCTTTAGGCTCAACAGAACAAGGATAATGATATAATAAAAGAGATGCAAAATTATAAATTGGGACATAATAAACTTAAGTAAGAATATATCAGAGGAGGATATTTATGAAGATTTTAGTAATCAATGGACCAAATTTGAATTTTCTTGGAATTAGAGAAAAAGGAATATATGGGAACAAGAATTATTCAGATTTGGTCAAATTAATTGAGAACAAGGGGGAGGAGCTAGGGGTTGAAGTAGAGATATTTCAAAGCAATGTAGAGGGTGAAATTATTAATGCCATTCAAAAGTCTTATATAGATAACACAGATGGCATTATAATTAATCCGGCTGCCTACACTCACTATAGCTTTGCTATTAGAGACGCTTTAGCTAGCCTAACCATACCTAAGATCGAGGTTCATATCTCCAATGTCCATCAAAGGGAGGAGTTTCGCCATACATCAGTAACAGCACCTGTATGTAATGGTCAAATTACCGGACTTGGTTTTGATGGATATATTCTTGCAATGGAGGCAATGGTAAATCTATGAATAATTATATAAAAGTAAAGGAAATCAACAAGCAGTTAGGAATTGAGGGTCTATTAATATCTAATGGTAATAATATCCGCTATGTTAGTGGCTTTGCAGGGGATACAGGCTATTTATATATATCTGAAAAACGACATGCTATTATAACGGATTTTCGTTATACATACCAAGCCGAGAAGGAGGCAGTAGGGTATGAAATCATCACAATTGGTGATGGAGGCTATGAAGAGATTATTGAAGAATTACTAAGGGCTGACAATATTAATCGACTTGGCTTTGAATCCAAGGATATGCTATATTCTAGATATAAGGAGCTGAAGGATAAGCTAAGGGTAGAACTAATTCCTATTAATGATGAAGTAACAAGCCTTAGAAGAATTAAGACTCCTCAGGAATTAGAATATATTAAGAAGGCTGAGGCAATAGGTGACAAAGTTTTTGAAGAAATTTTAACCTATATTAAGCCAGGAATGACTGAGCTTATGATAGCGGCAAGAATTGAATATCTATTAAAGCTCTATGGAGGACAAAGAACAAGCTTTGCTGCAATTGTGGCTTCCGGTGTAAATTCATCAATGCCCCATGCAGTTCCTAGTCAAAAGAAGGTTGAAGTAGGAGATTTTGTCACTATGGATTTTGGATGTGTATACGAAGGATATTGTTCTGATATGACAAGAACCATAGTAATCGGTAAGGCTTCAAATAGACAGAAGGAAATCTACAATCTTGTTCTTAAGGCACAGCTAGCAGCCTTAGAGCTTATTAGGGCAGGACTTAAGGGTAGGGATGTAGACAAGGTGGCAAGAGATATTATATATAATGGTGGCTTTGACGGTAGCTTTGGTCATGGACTAGGACACAGTGTTGGTTTGTTTATACATGAGAACCCCAGACTTTCACCAAGTGAAGAGGATATACTAGAGCCAGGAATGGCAATAACTGTAGAGCCTGGTATATATGTCAGAGGCTTTGGTGGAGTCAGAATAGAGGATTTAGTTGCTATAACTGAAAATGGTTATGAAAACTATACACATTCTGTAAAATCTCTAATTGAATTATAGGTAATTAGAATTGATAATAAAAAATTGTTGCAAAAAATGTCACTTTATTATACACTAAATTGTAGTTAAAATTAAGGAGGAATTATCAGTATGGTATCAGCAGGCGAATTTAGAAACGGGCTTACAGTTGAAATAGATAATGTCGTTTACCAGATAATTGATTTTCAACATGTTAAGCCAGGAAAAGGCGCAGCATTTGTAAGAACCAAATTAAAGGATATTAAGAACGGTGGTGTTACAGAGCGTACCTTCCGTCCTACAGAGAAATTTCCAACAGCTCATATTGACAGAAGTGATATGCAATACTTATATAGCGATGGGGATTTGTTCAACTTTATGAATGTGGACACCTATGACCAGATAGCTATGAATGGTGAGTCTGTAGGCGATGCCCTAAAGTTTGTTAAAGAAAATGAAATGGTTAAGATGCTTTCTCATAATGGAGCTGTATTTGCCATTGAGCCACCACTTTTTGTAGAGCTAGAGATTATTGAGACCGAGCCTGGCTTTAAGGGTGATACTGCTACTGGTGCTAACAAGCCTGCAAAGGTGGAAACAGGAGCAACTGTATATGTTCCCTTATTCGTTAACCAGGGCGACAAGATTAGTATTGATACAAGATCAGGGGAATACATGAAGAGAGTATAAGCGGTATCTTATCTCATATATACTAAATATATAGGCTGTTACATGATTTGGAGTATTTGCTATTCCGGACGGTAACAGCTTTGTTGTTATAAGATGAATTTATTAAAAGGGGAAATATATTATGAAGCCAAAGCTATATATGATTATCTCCATGCTAATCTTTGGAAGCATAGGTTTATTAGTAAGGGGAATACCATTATCCTCTGCTCAGATTGCTATGGTAAGAGGTGTAATAGGAAGCTCCTTCTTGATTATTGCTGCCATAGCTTTAAAAAAGAAACCCAGCTTAAAGGGAGTCAAAAGGAATCTTATATATCTACTAATATCTGGTGGAGCCTTGGGCTTTAATTGGATTCTATTATTTGAAGCCTATAGATATACAACTATTACAAATGCAACCCTTAGCTACTACTTTGCACCTGTTATTGTGGTATTAATCTCTCCCTTTATATTAAAGGAAAGGCTGACCTTCAAAAAACTACTATGTATATTGGCAGCAATGATAGGTATGTTTTTGGTTGCTTGGACTGGAGGAGACAATATAGCCCTAGATAATGGGTTAGTAGGCATTGGATTTGGTTTGGGGGCAGCTGTTCTTTATGCTACAGTGGTAATTTTAAACAAGCTGATAAAGGAAATGGGGGGCATGGAGGTCACCATAATTCAACTTACCATAGCCTCTATAGTTTTGATTCCCTATGTTCTTTCACAGGGAGCAGTTCCATGGAAGGTATTGGACACCAAGGCTGTAATATTATTGATCCTGGTTGGATTATTGAATACAGGGCTGGCCTACCTGCTTTATTTTTCATCAGTTCAGAAGCTGGAGAGTCAGACAGTGGCTATATTAAGTTATATCGATCCCATATCAGCTGTAATAATGTCAGCAATATTTATAGGTGAAGAATTAAATGCTTTGCAGCTGCTAGGTGGAGCCTTAATTCTGGGGGGTGCTTTAATTAGCACAAGGGAAAAGAATTATAAACCTTCTAGCAGTTCCTGAGTGATTTCATCAATAATGGAATCCTTAAGACTTATGGCCCTAAAATGCTCCTCGGCCTGCTTTGCTTGTGCTACAAGCATTGGAAGACCAGTGACTGCAAGAATACCAAGGCTTTTTCCCTGCTTGGTGAGCTTTGTCTCAATGGGATTAAAGATTACATCTATAACAGCAGTACATAAAGTAAAGCTGGTTAAATCCAAAGGTGATGCATCTATATTTGGATACATACCAACTGGAGTAGTATTAACAATAATCTGGGCATCGTAATGCTTTTCATAGCATTCATTATAGGATATTTGATTCTCCCCCTCTGGGCTTCTGCTTACAATCAGAATATTTCGAGCTCCTAGCTTATTTAATACTGCCTGAGCTGTCTTAGAAGTACCACCATTGCCAAGAATAAGGCATTTCTTATTATCTACTTTTATTCCATTGCTTTGGAAGAGATATAACATCCCATAAAAATCTGTATTATAGCCAACGAGCCGGCCCTTATGATTAACTATGGTATTTACGGCTCCTATTTCTTGGGCCAAGATATCAATTTCATCCAAATATGGGATTACCTTCTCCTTGTAGGGTATGGTTACATTGAGACCAGCAAAATCCTTACTTCTCATAAAGATATGAAAATCATCCTTATTTAGAGGAATCAAATCATAATTACAAGCCACCATTCTTTCATGGATATACTTAGAATAGCTATGTCCTAGTCTTTCACCTATCAAACCGTATCTCATATTTTCTCCATTTCTATACTATTACGTATCTATTACAAATACACAGATAATATTTGCTTTTATTATATTAGAATTAAGCAAAAAAGCAAGGAAAAGATGTCTGTCATTAAAAAACATTGAAGAAGCCGTCATATTTTTATTTACTGAGAATATAATGTTCTAGAAGAAAGTGGATAAGCTATTACAGGTGAAATGTATCGTTCAAACCTGAGGAGGTATAGGCAATGAAAACAAAAGACGAGCTTCTTAAGATATTTTCACTAAAGCTAAGAGTTGTTTTGGGGAAGCTAGAAATTGATTTTAATGCATTACAGGAGATACGGTTGAGAATCAATTGCCCACTCTTGGTTAATTATCAGAATAGGGAGTATTTTGTATCATATGATGCAAAGCTAATTAATGATTCCGCCAATGGGATTATTATTACTATGAATGAGATAAAAGAAACTATGGAGTACATAAGTAATTATTCCCTATATGCCTTTGAAGAGGAAATACGTCAAGGCTTTATTACCATTAGTGGAGGACATAGGATAGGGATTACCGGAAAAACCATTATTCAAGACGACGCAATTAAAGGAATCAAGCATATTTCTTATATCAATGTAAGGCTGGCCCATCAAGTAAAGGGGTGTGGAGATTTAGTCCTTCCCTATCTAATTAATAACAGGGCCTGCGGAATATATCATACATTAATTATATCTCCACCTAGATGCGGTAAGACAACCTTACTTAGGGATATTATCAGGCAGCTCTCAGATGGTAGCAAGGATCTAAAGGGGATGAATATAGGAGTAGTTGATGAAAGATCTGAAATAGGGGCCTGCTATATGGGAATACCACAAAATGATTTGGGGATTCGGACTGATATACTAGATTGCTGTCCCAAGGCTAAGGGGATGATGATGCTAATTAGATCAATGTCTCCTCAGGTAATAGCTGTAGATGAAATTGGCTCAAGAGAGGATTTGGAGGCAATTGATCATGTAATAAGCTGTGGATGTAAGCTTATAGCCACAGTCCATGGTAGTTCTATAGAGGATATTAAAAGCAAACCAGTTCTGGGGGAGCTTTTAGAGAAAAAACTCTTTGAACGTTATGTAATATTAAATAATGTCAAAGAAATTGGTCATCTTAAAGACATATATGATTCTTTAGGAAATAAAATATAAGGTAATCAGGTAGGAAGGGAGGAAATGGTGTGCTTCTTACAAAGATAGTCGGTTGTATCCTAATAATTCTTTCATCAAGCCTAATGGGATTTTATTTTAGTAATGAGCTTAAGTGTAGATTGGACGATATGAAGGAACTAAGGAAGCTAATTGTTCTACTTCGTGGCGACATAAGGTATGGGAGCACCCCTCTTCCTGAAGCAATAAGTGCAATTGCAAGAAGACACGAGGGAAGCTTCAAGGATTTTTTTACGAAACTGTCTGAAAGATTAAGTGAGCACTCGGGAATTACATTTTCACAGGTATGGAAGGAAGCTGTAGATAGCCAGCTTATAAAAACCTCCCTTAATAAAAGGGACAAGTCTCAGCTAATACAATTTGGTGATAATCTGGGTTATCTTGATAAGGAGATGCAGATGAATACCCTGGAGCTTTTTCTTACTCAGATGGAGGATGAGATAAAGGAAATTACTAATACTGCTAAGGAAAAAGCATATTTATATAATACATTGGGAATCATGGCAGGTATTTTTATATCCATCATCATGATTTGACACCGAATTAAGTTTATAGACAAAGGAACATATGGGGGGAATAATGGATATCTATTTAATACTTAAAATTGCTGTGGTGGGAATAATAGTTTCCATATTAAATCAAATATTAAAACAATCGAATCGGGAGGAGCTGGCATTTATGACAAGTCTTGCCGGCTTAATGTTAGTGTTATTCTGGATTCTTCCATATATTACTGAACTGATTACAACAATAAAGGAACTTTTTAGTATGCTTTAATATAAGATCAGGCTTTTGGAGGTTAAAGATGATAAATGTGGCGGCTATCGGTATTGTTGCAGTATTAATAGCGATTATATTTAAAAAGGGAAAAGAGGAATACTCTCTATATATTAGCATTGCAGCTTGCTTTATTATTATGCTTCTGGGGATAGGAAAGCTCGAGGTGATATTAGCTACCATAAACCATCTGCAGGGCTACATAAAAATAAGCAAAGCATATATAAGTATTCTTATAAAGATAGTTGGAATTACCTATATCACAGAATTTGCAGCATCCCTCTGTAAGGATTCAGGATACAGTGCTATCGGAGAACAGGTGGAATTGGTAGGTAAGCTTTCTATCCTTGCAATTAGTATGCCAATCTTATTGGCCTTGCTAGACACTATTAATAATTTTCTGACAGTAAGTGGGTGATCGTATTAATAGAAAATATCTTATAGGATTTATTGTGACATTAATAATTTTATCTACAAGTAGAACGAGCCTAGCCTTTGCATCAGGGGATTATTATGAAGATATTAATTATGATGAGATTCAAGAGGTAATAGATAATATTATGGAGAATGAAGCTTCTATGGATTTTGGTGATTATGTTAAGAAGCTCATGACTGGTGAAGAGATATTTTCGCCAAGAGCCATAGGCAATAAGCTTATAGAAGCCATTCGCATGGAGATAAATTCACATATTAGCACATTTAGCCGCCTTATATCCATTGCTCTAATAGCAGCTATATTCACCAACTTATCTATGGCCTTTAAATATCATCAAGTATCAGAAACAGGATACTATGTTACATATATGCTTTTATTTAGCTTGCTAGTAAGCTCCTTTATAAGTGCATCAATAATTGCAACGAATGTTATTGGACAAATATTAGACTTTATGAAGGCCTTGGTTCCTGCATATTTTATGTCAGTAGCTTTTTCTTCTGGTAGTATGTCCTCCTTTGTATTTTATAAAGCGGCCCTAATTATAATTTCATTGGTGGACTTTATTATTATTAAGGCGGTTATACCCTTGATTAATTTCTATCTAATAATTGTACTGGCAAATAATCTATCTAAGGAGGACATGCTATCCAAGCTGGCAGGACTATTAGAGACCATTATAAAATGGATGCTAAGAAGCTTATTGGCAGCAGTTATTAGCTTTCAAGCAATTCAGGGATTAATAGTTCCTGTAGCTGATCAGGTAAAAAGGTCTACCTTCTTTAAGGCCTCATCGGCTCTTCCTGGAATAGGAAACGCCCTTGAAAGTGTGGCAGAATCCGTAATTGGAGCTGGAATATTATTAAAAAACGCAATAGGAGTAGCAGGCCTGGTGGTAATAATTACGATATGTGCTATTCCAATAATTCAGTTAATTGTCATTACTCTTATATACAAATTTAGCAGCGCAGCCCTACAACCAATTTCAGACAAGCGTGTTATTGAATGCATAAGTGCTTCGGCAAAATCGGCCGAGATGCTTCTGCAGTGTGTTGTGGTTGGAGCAATACTATTTCTTTTGTCTATAACGATAGTTGCTATATCAACAGGAAGGGTAGTTTAAATCTGCTTATTGACACTTAGAGTATCATTATTTGAAGGAGGAAAACCTTGTGGGCGAGTTATATGAATGGGTCAGAAATATTGTTATTTATCTAATACTTAATACAATCATAATGAACCTTTTAGGAAACAATAGCTATAAAAAATACATAAGCATCGTCTCCGGTATGATACTACTGTTAATTGTAGTATCGCCCTTCTTAAAGTTATTAAAGCTAGATGGAATTATGGATTATTATTTGAATTCAAATATCTATCAAGCAGATGTAGATGATTTTCAGAAGGAGCTAAGGGTTATGGAGAAAAAACAAAAGGATGAGGTGTTTTCGGATTTTAAGAATAGGATCAGTGAGCAGGTTGCTGACATTTTGTTAAAGGATGGGCTTTATCTTTATAATTTGGAGGTCGCTATGAATCAAGATGTGGAGAGTAAAAACTTTGGAGAAATAGATTCAATGGAAATCATGGCAGGTTATTTAGAGGATGAGGGAGTAACTACAGCAAATATTAGTGTTGATAAAATTATAATATCAACCACTAATAGTAGCAATATTGATGAAGAAAATAGGACAGCTAATCTTCCCTCTCCTCAAGAAATTTATATAAAAAACAGGCTATCAGACTTCTATAATATAGAACAAGATAATATAAATATTAGTATACAGGGAGGATAGCGTTAAAATCTTTAGACTAAGTAAATATTTGAGTGTAAGGATTATAGACGCAAATTCACAGTTTTTATATAATAGGAAAGTGCGTCCTATTATATAAAAATGCTTCGCTAAGGATGCTCACTCACGCGTAATGAACTTATCACTTCGTGAACGCATTCGGCGCGGAGAATGTGCTAAGGCACATTCTTTGTTCCATAGAATGGAGATAAAAATGGAAAAAAAGAAAATATCCCTAAAAGATATAGGAATGCCCAAGCTGATTATAATATTTGTGGCGGGAATTCTTCTTATTTTACTCACAATTCCTGGCTTAACCGGAGCTGATAAGGAAAATAAGAAGCAAAAAACAGACATAGAATCCTCAATATTGCAAAATGATATGAATGCAACAAGCAGTGATTCGAATACCTATATAGCAGAATTAGAAAGTCGGCTTAAGAACATTCTTCATAAAGTGGATGGGATTGGAGACGTTGAGGTTATGATAACCCTAAAAAATTCCAAGGAACAGATTCCGCTAAAGGATGTACCATATACTCAGGAAGGTTTGAATGAAGTTGATGGGGAGGGTGGAAGCAGAACAAATAATAATATCCAGAAGGAAGAAAACACCGTACTGGTTAACAAAGATGGTAACACCCAGCCATACATATTACAGGAGCGTGAGCCTGAGGTAGAGGGAATTTTGATTATTGCCGAGGGTGGTGATAATGTCCTTATAATTAAGGAGACTATGGAGGCTGTAGAGGTATTATTTGATATTCCAATGCATAAAGTTAAGGTAATGAAGATGAGTGATGGTAATAAATGATCAGGAGGTTATAAATGAAAAATATATTTAAAAAAAATCAAATTATAATTACAGCTCTTGCAATTATGATTGTGATTGCCGGTTATTTAAGTTTCACCAACGATGATACACCGGAAAATGCTGATTCAATGGTAACAACCAATCCAGACTATGATATGGTTACCAATGTGGAGGGAACAGATTTAGTTCAAAATACTAATGATCTAGGAGATACAAGCACTGACGACACAACTAATGATATAACTAATGACACAATCACTACCGATAATGAAGATAATACAGTGGATGAGACCCTTGATGATCAAACCAATGGTGATATAAATAGTACCACTTCAACAGATGACAATGATGAAACATCTACTTTGAACCTAGAGGATGACAATGATTCACAGGAGCTGGGGGATATTTCTGATGAAGACACGATAGTTGCAGGAAATGATGTTAAAGATACAGGTGAGTTGGATGTAGATGAAATTCCAGGAGAGGCGGTTCTGGCGAGTACGACCTTGGATGGAAGCTTCTTCATAAGTAAAAAGTTGGAAAGAGAGCAGGACCGTGCTAGAAATAGAGCTGATCTTAAGTCCTTAATAGAAAGCTCGACTGTATCAGAAGCATCCAAAGAGCCCATAATAGAAAGAATGATTGAACTTACCAATATAGCCGAGATAGAAAACAATACCGAAGTAATGCTTGAAGCTAAGGGATTTGACGACGCCATGGTAACTATGAACGCAGATAAAGATGTAAATGTGGTAATTAATACCCCATCCTTATCAGATCAACAGCTGGCAATAGTTGAGGATGTGGTGATGAATGAAACAGATGCTACAATTGATAAGATAACCATCAATCCAGTTATAGTAGCAGAATAATGAAAATATTTTATAAATAATTGCAAAAGATGAGAAGTTTGGTATAATACTATATAACTAGAAAGAATAAATATAAAAATAAGTTGTATAGAAAAATCAGATAAGAGTAAACATAGGAGGTAGCTACCATGAATAAGGAAACCGAAATCAGAAACACATATAAAATACATGAAAATGGCAAAGTTGGTGAAGTGCAGATTGCAGATGAGGTTGTAGCAGTTATAGCAGGGCTTGCAGCAACTGAGGTTAAGGGTGTTGCTTCCACTAGCGGTACTGTTACAAATGAAATAGCAGGTAAGTTTGGTAAGAAAAATTTATCTAAGGGAATCAAGGTTGTGGTAAGTTTGGATGCAGTATCTGTGGATATGGCTCTTACTATAGATTATGGATATGGAATACCAGAGACTGCAACACAGGTACAAGAAAAGGTTAAGCTTGCCATAGAGAATATGACTGGATTACAGGTCAAGGAAGTTAACATCAGGATAGCCGGAGTAAATATTGTTAAAGAATAATTGTACCAAACAAGGGGATGTTGCAAGGATTTTTACCGGATACTGCCTAAGCGCAGTATTTGCAGCAGCCCCTTTTTTTATCAAGTTCATGCATATGCAATAGGAGGAATTACAGTGACTAGAAGAGGAATCAGGAAGCATATTTTTCTGATGCTGTTTCGTAAGGATTTTCATGACAGCCATGATTTGTTGGAGCAGATAGATATATATTTATCTGAACTGCAACAACCTACTTCAGAGGAATCCATTTATTTGACCGAGCGGCTTAAGGCTATATTGGAAAAGGTTGAGGATATTGATGATATGCTCTCCAAGGCTGCCAGTGGTTGGACATTAAAGCGTATGGGTAAGGTTGAGCTAACTATTCTTAGACTTGCCGTATATGAAATGCATTTTGATGAGGCAATTCCAGTTAAGGTGGCAATAAATGAAGCAGTAGAATTGGCTAAAGAATTCGGTGGAGATGATACACCTGGATTTATCAATGGAGTACTGGCTAAACTGGCGTAAGCATGATGGGAAAGAGGTAATTCATGGGACAGGCTTATACAGTTACACAAGTCAATCAATATATCAAAAATATGTTTATAAAGGACCCATACCTTAATTATATATATGTAAAGGGTGAGGTCTCAAATTGTAAATACCATACCTCTGGACATATCTATTTTACACTTAAGGATACCCAGGGGCAATTGTCATGTGTAATGTTTGCAGGACAACGAAAAGGGCTGACCTTCCGCTTGGAGGAGGGACAGAGTGTTATGGTAGTTGGTAGTATTAATGTATATGAAAGAGATGGAAAATATCAGTTATATGCCAATCAGATAATTCTAGATGGTCTTGGTGTTCTATATGAACGTTTTGAAAAATTAAAAAAGAATCTAGAGGCGGAGGGCTTGTTTGAGCAGGCTCATAAAAAACCAATACCTCCTTATCCCAAAAGGGTAGGTATTGTTACAGCCTCCACTGGAGCGGCAGTACAGGATATTATTAATATATCAAGACGACGAAATCCCTTTGTACAACTTATTTTATATCCAGCACTGGTCCAAGGCGCGGGTGCTCCTGAAAGCATAGTCCGTGGTATTAAATATCTGGACAAGCTGAGCCCTGATGTAATTATTGTCGGAAGAGGGGGAGGCTCCATTGAGGATCTTTGGGCCTTTAACGAAGAGATAGTTGCTAGGGCAATTTATTCCTGTAATACTCCCCTTATATCAGCAGTAGGACATGAAACAGATATTACTATAGCCGATTATGTGGCAGATCTTAGGGCTCCTACTCCTTCGGCAGCTGCAGAGCTAGCAGTGAATGATTATATTTCCTTCACTAATATGCTAAAGGATTATAAAAGGCAGCTTTATAAGGCCACTATGCAAAAGGTTACATATAGCCAGTCAAGGCTTAGAGAAATGAAGCTAAGGCTATTATATGCCAGCCCTTCTTACCAGATTAAGCAAAAACGACAAATGCTAATGGATATGGAACAAAGATTAACATTTAGTATGGAGGGTAAATTAAAAGAGGCAAATCATAGGCTGGATATATATATAACTAAGCTAGAAGGACTATCACCTTTGGCTAAGCTAAAGAAGGGCTATGCCTTAATTACGGGAGAGGAAGAGAAACCTATAAAGAGCATTGCTGATGTTGCAGAAAAGGACCTGTTGAGGATTTCACTTCTGGATGGAGATATTTTAACAAGAGTAGAAGCGATTAAAGAACGAAACAGAGATGATATATAGATATAATTAGTAAAACCAGGGTTAGAAATGGAGGTTTATATGACTGAGAAGGATTTAAAATTAGAGGATGCCTTTGAAAAGCTAAATACAATTATTGAAGAGCTAGAAAAACCAGATATAAGCTTAGAGAATTCATTTTCCCTGTATCAAGAAGGAATGAAGCTATTAAAAAGTTGCAATTCTTCAATAGATAAAGTAGAAAAAGAATTGATTATTTTAAGCGAAGGTGGAGAGGCAAATGAATTATGATAGTGAACTAAGCAAGAGAACTGCTGAGATTGAAGAAATCCTTAAAAGTCTTTTGCCCAAGGAAGAAGCTTATTATAATAATGTTATAGAGGCTATGAATTATAGTATATTGGCCGGGGGAAAGCGAATCCGTCCTATGCTTATGATGGAAACCTTCCGTCTATTTGGTGGAACAGATAGTAGGATTTTAAATCCATTTATAGGTGCAATTGAGATGATTCATACTTATTCACTTATTCATGATGACCTTCCTGCCATGGATAATGATGAATATCGAAGAGGTAAAAAAACCACACATATAGTATATGGTGAAGCAATGGCAATCCTTGCAGGGGATGGTTTACTGACCTATGCCTTTGAAACGGCAGCAGGAGCCTATGATTTGATTGATGAGGATTCGAATAATGATATAATTATATATAAAAGAATTATCAAGTCATTAAAGGTTCTGGCTAAGAAAGCTGGAATTCATGGGATGATTGGTGGTCAGGTTATCGATATTGAATCCCAAAGTAGGTCGATTACAAAGGATAGGCTTGATAGGATGTACCTATTAAAGACCGGAGCTTTAATAGAAGCCTCCATGATGATTGGAGCAATTATGTCAGCTGCTAATGATAAAGAGCTTGGTATAATTGAGAGTATTGCAGGGGATATCGGATTGGCATTTCAAATAAGAGATGACATATTAGATGTGACGGCCAGTGACTTTGTCCTTGGGAAACCAATACGTAGTGATGAGAAGAATGACAAATCCACATATATTTCTATAATGGAGTTAGAGCAGGCAGAAAAAGAGGTGGCAAATGTGACTAATAGAGCAATAAAGTCTTATACCTCATTGCCATACAGGAATGATTTTTTGGAGACATTAATTAAAAAACTAATGAATAGAGAAAAGTAAGTGCTTTAGGTAGAAATGAGGTGTTGAAAATGACCAGTATACTGGACAATATAAATAAAGCCAATGATATTAAGAACGTAAATTCTCGAGACTATAAGAAGTTAGCTGAGGAGATACGTACCTTTTTGGTTTCCAATGTTAGTAAGACCGGTGGACACTTAGCTTCCAATCTGGGTGTGGTGGAGCTTACAATGGCCTTGCATTGTTTTCTGAATTTTCCAGAGGACAAGCTTATATGGGATGTGGGACACCAAGCCTATACCCATAAGCTGCTGACAGGAAGAAAAGAAAGGTTTGAAAGCCTTCGTCAGCTGGAGGGAATAAGTGGCTTTCCAAAGAGAGAGGAAAGTGATTGTGATGCCTTTAATACTGGCCATAGCTCAACTGCCATATCTGCAGCTTTAGGAATGGTGAAGGCCAGGGAACTAAAGAATGAGGATAACAAAGTTGTTGCAGTTATCGGAGATGGAGCCTTAACAGGGGGAATGGCATATGAGGCACTTAATAACGCCGGAAGATTAAAATCAAATATGATAATTATTTTAAATGATAATAATATGTCTATATCGCAGAATGTTGGGGGTATGGCTACTTATCTTGCAAAGCTACGAACTAATAACAAATATACAGATTTTAAGGAAAACATGGAAAGCACTTTAACCCAGAGGATACCTGGAGGAAAGGGAATTGTAGGCTGCTTAAAGAGATCAAAGGATGCAATTAAGTATTTTATGCTTCCCAGTATGTTCTTTGAGGATATGGGACTTACCTATATAGGTCCTATTGATGGACATGATGTAAACCATATGCTATTAGCATTACAAATGGCTAAGAAGGCAAATAAAGCTGTTGTAATCCATGTTATTACTAAGAAAGGAAAAGGCTATATACCGGCAGAGAAGTATCCTAGCAGATACCATGGTATAGAACCTTTTTGCATAGATGATGGAAAGCCTGTTGGTAAGAAGAAATCCCCATCCTATACTAAGGTTTTTTCGTCCGCATTAGTGAAGGAGGCCGAGGCTAATCAAAAGGTAGTGGCCATTACGGCAGCCATGCCTTATGGAACAGGGCTCAATATATTTAAACAGCATTTTCCTGATAGATTTATCGATGTAGGAATAGCAGAGGGTCATGCTGTAACCTTTGCAGCAGGAATGGCAGCAGAAGGATTTAGACCAGTGGTTGCCATATATTCTACATTCTTGCAAAGGGCCTATGACCAGATCATTCATGATATATGTATCAATAAGCTACCAGTGGTTTTCGCTATAGATAGAGCAGGAGTAAGTGGAAGGGATGGAAAGACCCATCAGGGGATCTTCGATATATCTTTCTTAACCCATATACCGGGTCTTCTTGTTATGGCACCAAAAGGTGGATGGGAATTGGAAGCGATGCTAGGATTTGCCTTATCCTATAATGGACCTGTGGCAATTCGGTATCCCAAGGGAGATGCTTACCAGGGGCTAATGGAGTATAAGACACCTATTGAGTATGGTAAAAGCGAAATAATCCATAGGGCAAAGAATATTGCAATATTAGCAGTTGGAAGTATGGTTAAGTTAGCTGTTAAGGTTAGGGAGCTACTTAAGGAGCATGACAAAGAAGTAACTTTGGTAAATGTCAGATTTGTTTCTCCTATTGATAAAAAGCTGTTGGAAGAGCTTTCAGAGGATCATAGCCTGTTTATTACTATGGAGGAAAATGTTAGGACTGGAGGATTTGGAAGTCAAGTTTCTGACTTCCTATGTGATAAGAATAAACAGGGAATCAGACATGTCAACTTTTCTATAGCTGATGAGTTTGTTGAACAGGGTGGAGTAGATGAGCTTTTTGAAAAAATGGGGCTTGATCCAGAAGCTATTACAGCAAAAACTCTTAAGATATTAGATGAGCTTCAAGAATAAGTAAAATGATTGGATGATATTCTGATTAGAAGGTAAGAAAGTGTGATTATATGAAGGAACGTTTGGATCTACTTTTGACCAGCCGCAATTTGGCTGAGTCTAGGGAAAAAGCAAAAGCAATTATTATGTCGGGAAATGTATTTGTAAATGGGCAGCGAGAGGATAAGGCTGGCAGTACTTTTCCAGTTGATGTAAGTATAGAGGTAAAGGGTGATAAGCTTAAATATGTAAGTCGTGGAGGCTTAAAGCTAGAGAGGGCTATGGAGGTATTTCCAATTCTTTTGAAGGGAAAAATCTGCATGGATGTTGGCTCATCTACAGGTGGATTTACAGACTGCATGTTGCAAAGTGGAGCCTTAAAGGTATATTCAGTTGATGTTGGAACTAATCAGCTGGCATGGAAGCTAAGGCAAAATGATCGGGTGGTGTCTATGGAAAAGACAAATATCCGTTATTTAACCCGTGAACAAATAGAGGACGACATCTACTTTGCATCAATAGACGTTTCCTTTATATCTTTAACAAAGGTTCTTCTACCAGTGAAGGAATTAATGGTGCCTGAGGGGGAAATAGTATGCCTTATTAAACCCCAGTTTGAGGCAGGTCGCGAGAAAGTTGGAAAAAAGGGAGTCGTTAGGGATAAGTCAGTACATATGGAGGTAATTCATATGGTATCCTCCTATGCAGCCTTAATAGGCTTTGATTGTTTGGGACTTAATTATTCACCAATTAAGGGGCCTGAGGGAAATATTGAATATTTATTACATTTAAGGATAACTACTAATATGGACAGGACTGTCAATCCTATGGATAAGGATAATGAACCTAAGGAGATGGGACAGGGGCTACAGACAGAGGTGATACAGTCTATCGTTATGGAAGCTCACGACCAATTATAAATTGTTTTCACCCTATTACTTAAGCCTGTTTTAGATCAGCTAGTAAATGAAAGGTGAATAATAATGCAGGTTTAGTAATGATAGCTTGAAATTCATAGTATTATATGATACACTTTTATGGATAATTAGGGGAGTAAGGACACTATGGATAAGTTCTTAATAATAACTAACGAAAGAAAAGACAAGGATAAAAAGGTTACTGAGCAGATTGCGGATTATATCAAAGCTTCTGGAAGAAGGGTTACTCTTACTAGTATAAGCTCCTTAGAAGAGGGCGATGATATAAGGGCTGGCTTAGATGTAGAGTGTGCTATTATCTTAGGCGGTGATGGGACCTTAATTCGTTGCGCGACCCATTTGATGGATTTTAATATTCCTATACTGGGTATTAATCTTGGGACAGTTGGATTTCTTGCGGAGATTGAAAAGCATCAGATTACTGAGGCTTTGGATAGGCTATTTGTGGATGATTACTCGGTAGAAAGCCGGATAATGCTCCAGGGAAATGTATATAATGTATATGGCAAAAAAAATCCTGATAAGAAGGATATATTTTCTGGTTATGGGTTAAACGATATAGTTATTACACGAAAGGGACTTTCTAGAATAATCAGTCTTAGAATATATGTTAATGATGAGCTAGTTGATGATTATAGAGGAGATGGTGTTATTATATCTACCCCTACAGGATCTACAGCCTATAATTTATCAGCAGGGGGACCAATAATTACACCCAAGGCAAATGTAATGGTTATAACCCCTATTTGTCCTCACTCCTTGAGCCCTAGGAGCGTGGTAGTATCTGCAGAGGATATCATTAAGGTGGTAATTAAAAGAAGTAAAAAGACACAGTGTGATGAAGCAATTGCTACATTTGATGGGCAAACAGTCATTGACCTTGAAACAGAGGATGAGATACTTATAAAAAGGGCAGATTATAGTACGAAATTAATAAGACTGAACCAGACCGGTATACTTGAAATATTGCGTTCTAAACTTATCAATAATAGCGATAATATATAATTATGTATAAGAAAGGCACTGGTAAATTATATGAAATTAAGAAGACAAAGTAAGATACTTGAGTTGATTAGTAAATATGATGTTGAAACACAGGAAGAATTAGCTGAATGGTTAATGAAGGAAGGTTATAATGTAACACAAGCCACTGTATCAAGAGATATAAGAGAGCTTAAGTTAACTAAGATTGCAATGGATGGCGGAAT
This sequence comes from uncultured Herbinix sp., assembly GCA_964570535.1. Lineage (GTDB taxonomy): Bacteria > Bacillota > Clostridia > Lachnospirales > Lachnospiraceae > Mobilitalea. The sequence goes on along the minus strand of CAZMYP010000011.1, from coordinate 16,539 downwards.
ACAGAAATATATAGCTATACAGAAGGCAGAGCCTGGACTTGGGGAAAAATATAGTAGAGTATTAAGGGATGGTTTTATTACCATGGATATGGCACAGAACATCCTAGTGATTAAGACAGTATCTGGTATGGCCATGGCAGTGGCAGCAGCACTGGACGCACTTCAGATGAATAGTATTGTTGGATCTATTGCAGGTGATGATACCATAATGTGTGCTATTAGGTCATCACATGAGACTATAACTGTTATGGAAAAGCTTAACAAGATTATTACTAACGTGGAGTAGAATATCTCTATTCCAAGTAATACATAATTATAAGGAGAATTTAAATGTCTGGACATTCAAAGTTTGCTAATATTAAGCATAAAAAAGGAAAAAATGATGCAGCAAAGGGTAAAATATTTACCAAGCTTGGTCGCGAGATAGCCGTTGCTGTAAAGGATGGCGGCTCAGATCCAAATACTAATAGACGCCTAAAGGATATTATTGCCAAGGCTAAATCCAATAATATGCCCAATGATACTATTGATAGAAGCATCAAGAAGGCAGCAGGAGATATCAATGCTGTTAACTACGAGACAGTTACCTATGAAGGCTATGGTCCCAATGGATTAGCAATAATAGTTGAAGCACTAACTGATAACAAAAATAGAACCGCTGGTAATGTTCGAAATGCATTTACTAAGGGAAGCGGCAATGTTGGAACCACTGGTTGTGTATCCTTTATGTTTGACCGTAAAGGCCAAATAATTATTGATAAAGAGGAATGCGAATTAAAGGGTGATGATCTGATGATGCTAGCACTTGATGCTGGAGCAGAGGATTTTGTAGAGGAAGAGGATAGCTTTGAAATCTTAACTGATCCAGAAGCCTTTAGTGAAGTCAGAGAAAACCTTGAGGAACAAGGTATCCCCATGGCGCAGGCCGAGATTACTATGATACCTCAGACATGGGTATCCCTTACAGATGAACAAGACATCAAGAACATGAATAAAACACTTGACTTGCTAGACGAAGATGATGATGTACAGGAAGTCTGGCATAACTGGGATGAGTAGGTTAAAAGGCTGAAACCCTTTAAAATCAATGGTTTGCGTGAATAGGTATAATGAAAAAGTTCGCCAGTGATGATATACTGGACTAAAATTAATAGAAAATGTACTGGACTACTAATCCTGCATTTATCATAACTGAAAATTATGTGAATGGAGGATTTTTTCATGCTAAATCAAGATATTTTAAAAGAAT
>CAZMYP010000011.1:0-15280 GCA_964570535.1 uncultured Herbinix sp. | reverse complement strand
CACTCCTGTATATCATAACAGATAAGGGAGTGATTTTTATATAGTAGGAAAGTTCGTCCTATTATATAAAAACGCTCCGCAAGGATGCGCACTCGCGCGTTTTCTATTGACTGTTTTGGTACCAGGTACCAGATTATGAAGTGTTTGGTATTGATTAACCTTGTAACAGATGATATACTTCCTTTCATTAGTGATTATAGGGTACATAAATGGTACCTGTTACTGAAAAGGGAAAAATATGAAACAAGCATTGAAATATCTATTTGGTGTAAGATTACCCCATGCTATAAGCGCGATAAGAGAGCCTAATAACAAAGTGATGAGGCTTTTTATATATGAGGGGATAATTATTACCCTAATTAATAATATGGTAGGAAGCCATAACAATCTCTATGCCATTAGGCTTGGGGCAGGAGATTATGAGTTAGGGCTTGCTACCATGATTCCACAGCTGGTTGGTATGGCTGTCTTGATTCCTGGAGGAATTCTTACAGACAACCTAAAGAGCAAGAGAGATATGGTTACCTCTGCTTTATTTATGGTTGCCTGTGTATATGTGTTGATAGGGTTTGTTCCTGCTTTGGGTTCATATAGGCTAGGAGCTTTTTTGGTATTACTGTCAATATCATCAGCCCCAATGACCTTATATAATGTATCCTGGCAGGCGTATTTTTCGGATGTGATTCATCCAAATGGAAGAAACAGTGTTCTTGCAATTCGGTCTAGTTTGTCTTTTCTTATAGGTATTATTATACTTGCCCTGTATCTTCTGTTAGGCCACGTATCCTTTCTCATGGGAATTACTATAACCTTGACAGCTGGCGCTTTATTATCGTCTGCGTCCACGAATGCAGATAAGATACGCCTACATCAGATGTTTTTATGGGCCGCAGCTCTTTTACTCTTAATTCAGATTATTGTTTTGAGGAGAATTCCAAGTAAACCTTTAGAGCAAAGAAGTAAATTTAAATTATCTGTATTAAAAAAAGCATTTACTGAACTTATACATAACCGCAGATTTTTAGGATTTATAGGTGTAGCTATTTTCTTCTATATGACCTGGCATATTGATTGGACATTATATTTTATTGGCCAGACACAATACCTTGGTATGAATGAGTCTTGGTTAAGCTATGTGAATATCGGAGGGGCTATTGTTCAATTCTTAACTATGGGGATATGGAGTAGGATTAATTCGAAGCATGGAGTTAGGCTTGCCATAATATTTGGAAGCCTTGGCTTATCTTTATGCCCTATTGGAATGATTATAGCAACAAGCATAGATATAGCAAATGCAAAGCTTATATTCTTGATAATGCATACATTATTTCACATTACCCTTGCTACCACGACACTAAATATCTTGCAGTGTCTACTTCAAGTTATTCCTGAGAATAACAAGACTCTCAATATATCTATCTACACAACATTGGTTATGCTATCTAACGGTTTGATGCCCTTTGTAGGAGTATATATATATAGGATGCTGGGAGCAAATCTTAAGGCCCTGCAGCTTGTGTTTGCGATAATATTCGTGCTTCGCTTGATTGCCTCGGGCTTATGGGCCTTAAGATGGTGGATGCTTAGAAAAGAGCCCTAAAGAATCATGTCAAATGGACTCGTCATTATGAAAGTATCTTGATAAATGCTCAACTTATGATAAGATATAAATACAGACTTTGGTTACTAATTCATGTTACAGAAAGCTTTGGTTTTTGAGAGGATGATTATTATGAAAATACTAATTAAATATATTTCTATATTTCTATTTACATTTGCTTTGCTTGGTATTTGGAGTCCGAGGGAAGCATATGCCGCCAATCAGGAGAAGGATACTGTTGTTAACGGAGTATTTATTGACACTGTAGATATTAGTGGGATGACAGTTAAGGAAGCCCAGGAGGCCCTAAAGAATCATATTGAAGGACTTCGCAGAAAGAGTTTTGCTACCATAGTTGGAGATAATACCTTTATTACTTCAATTGGTGATTTGGGATATACTTATGAAGCCAATAATTATATCAAGCAAGCAATTAGGCTTGGTAAATCAGGTAATCTTATAAAGAGATACAAGGATAATAAGGATATTGAGCAAGGTAAAAAGGTATATCCTCTTACATACACCTATGATGAGGGAAAGCTTAGAAAGCTTATTGAAGAGAGCTCAGATAAGTATTTGATTCCACCAAAGAATGCCTCCTATAGCAGGACTAACGGAAAGTTTCAATATACTGACCATAAGCTGGGTAGCAGGATGGAGGTTGATTCGACCTTCTTATTAATTAAGGAAAAACTAGACAACTGGAATCATATGGATTTTGTTGTAAGTGCTAATATGGTTGATGTGGAACCAGAGTTTTCTAGGGAGCTTCTTGAAAAGAGTACTTCAATCCTTGGTGAGTACTCAACAGAATATAAAAGTTCCAGTCAGGACCGGGCAGCTAACTTGGCAAATGGTGCAAAGCTCATTAATAATGCACTACTTTATCCAGGAGAGGTGTTCTCAAGCTATACCTATCTGCTTCCATTTTCAGTAGACAATGGTTATTATGTAGCAGGCTCCTATAATGCAGGAAGAGTCGAACAAAGCATTGGTGGTGGAGCATGTCAGGTAACAACTACATTATATAATGCAGTTTTATTCTCGGAACTAGATATTGTTGAACGATCAGCTCATTCAATGACAGTATCCTATGTGGATGTTGCCTTTGATGCAGCAATTGCAGAAGGCTCTAAGAACTTCCGCTTCAAAAACACTACAGACATGCCCATATTGATAGAGGCATTTAGTGAAGATAGAAAGATAACCTTTAGAATCTGGGGTCACGAAACTAGGGGTACAGACAGAATAGTAAAATTTGAAAATAAGGTTGTTAAAGAAATAGCACCCTCTTCGAAAGAGAAAGTAACTAAGGATCCTACTAAACCAACCTCATATAGAAAGGTAACTCAAAGCGCAAAAAAGGGTTATCAGGCTGAGCTATACAAGGTGGTTTATGAAAATGGACTTGAAGTTAGTAGAGAGCTAGTGAATAAGAGCTATTATAATGCAGAACCGGCACATGTAACAATTGGTACTAAGAAGAATTAAAAGTAATCTAACAGCTCTCATTGACTCAATTATATTAAATCACACTAAGAAAATGCTGAATAAGGGCATAGGAGAGATTTGATGTTTACAAAGAAGGATTTAACAAAGCTTATTATACCCCTGATAATTGAGCAAATTCTAATTGTCGCAGTGGGTATGGCTGATGGCATCATGGTTTCCAGAGTTGGAGAAGCTGCAGTATCAGGTGTTTCCATAGTAGATAGTATAAGTGTCCTTCTTATTGGACTTTTTAGTGCCATGGCAACAGGAGGCGCTGTCGTAGCCTCCCAGTTTTTAGGGCAGAAAAAGAAGAAAGATGCATCAAGAGCTGGAGAACAGCTTATAATCACAATCTTAGTATTATCAATACTTATTATGATAATCACCTTAATAGGAAGAAATATGATTTTAAATTTCCTATTTAGTGGGGTGGAAGCTGATGTAATGAAAAATGCAAGAATATACTTTTTTTACTCAGCCCTGTCATATCCATTTCTAGCAGTTTATAATGCATGCGCTGCCCTGTTTCGTTCAATGGGTAATTCTAAGATATCTATGAAGATATCTATTGTTGCAAATCTAATTAATGTTATAGGTAATGCCATTCTTATATTTGGACTTGGCATGGGTGTTGCGGGGGCAGCAATTGCGACCCTAATAGCAAGAACCTTCTCGTCGATTATGCTTTTTGTTCTACTAATGAATAAGGAGCTACCTATTAATATAGGTAATATTATAAAATATAAGCTTGATATGTATATGGTTAAGCGTATTCTTAGAATCGGTATTCCAAATGGTATGGAAAATAGTGTGTTTCAGGTGGGTAAGATTTTGGTACAGGGTATCGTGGCCGGCTTAGGAACAGCGTCAATTACTGCAAATGCTATTGCTAGTACTATAGGAGGCTTTGGAACATTACCAGGATCAGCCATTGGACTATCATTAATAACCATTGTAGGTCAGGCTGTAGGAGCAGGAGATTATGATGCTGTAAAATACTATACAAAGAAGCTTATGAAGATGACTTATCTAATTATGGGAGGAATTAATGTTATTATTATTATTTTTATACCTTCCATTATTAAGATATATCAGGTTAGCGATACTACAGCAGCTTTAGCTTATACACTAATGCTATATCACTGTATTTTGTCGACTATATTTTGGCCTACATCTTTTGCTTTACCTAATGCCTTACGTGCAGCAAGTGATGTGAAATTCACCATGTGGGTTTCTATGATTTCTATGTGGGTGTGGCGTATAGGCTTTAGCTATATTTTAGCTATAAAATTTGGAGTAGGAGTATTCGGAGTATGGATAGCCATGACAATCGATTGGGTATTTCGCTCCTCTTGCTTCGTATATCGCTTTCTCAAGGAAAAATATCGTGGAGCTACAACCATTTAAATATGCACATAATAAGTGCATATTTACAAATGACACATGAGTGCCAAAATTTACATTTATAATATAGTTATAATAGTTAACAAGAAGTTGATAATAGCCGATATATTTCATAGGATTTTATTTTAAGCAGCTTATACAAGGAGGTACAGATGAGAAGGACAAAAAGAGTGGGCTTATACATAGCAATATCTTTGTTATTAACCATATCAATATATTTATTATCCGCCAATAATACTTCGGCTTCAGAGGTTACAAGGCCAGATGAGTATTACTTTATATTTAATAGCAAAAAAACCGAGGCTGGTAAAGAGTATGAGATGAGAAGTCAGAATCTATTACTAGAAGTATCTTCAGGGAACTGGGAACCGGAGACAGATGTTCAGTGGATATCCTCAGAGCCTGGTGTTGTTTCATTGGAACCTACATCATATGGTTCTAGATTTGTAAAGCTAGTAAGAAATGGGCCTGGTTATTCTACTATCACAGCAGTTATTAAAGATGGAACTAATACATATTCATTAAGCAGTTCGGTTAAGGTTAATTTGGAATATGACTATCAAAAGACTGGTATGACCATGGCAACCACTACTAAGGAAAGAATTTTGGTCATAGATGATATAGATAGTGAACCCAAGCAAGTATATTTGAAATATGTAGATTATACTCCGGAGGGGGAATCAGAATCAGTAACTGGTAGTGCTATTTCAGCTACCGCAGTTACATGGGATAGCGATAATGAAAGTGTAGCAATAGTTGATGAAGAAGGCAGGGTTAAAGCAGTTGGAAGTGGTAGTGCTAAGATAACCGTTACGAGCAATACCATGTCAAACCAAGACAAGACTTTGTCTGTATCCATGAATCTTATTGTGGCACCCAAATTTAGCATAAGCTTTGACAATGCAAGTGGTAATCATATCCTTGCCAACTCAGGTAATGATAATAAGAATTTTAAGCCTGTAGAGGGTGTGCCTCCCTATTTTGTAGTTGAATCTAATGCTACCTATGGAACAAATCTTGTATGGGAGATTATTGATGTTAGTACTGGGAAAAAACTTTATCCTAATAATGATAAGCTAGATTATACTATAAGTGCAAATTCTGGTAATGTGACTTTTAATAATGTAAAAGCAGGAACATATGAAATCTATGCATTTGCCAATGATAAATATAACGTGAATACCAATGCTCCTTATGCATATATGAAGATAATTGTACCCATATTTCTTGGGGATATTAATATTGTTATGAATGTTAAAGATACTTATAATATTGTGGAGAATTCTAATATTACTAGTTTTGGCATCTTTGACTTTGTTCATACTACACCACCAGGTGGCTCAAATATTGCTCGAGTTAATGGAACCAATGGTGTAATAACCGCTAGAAAAAAAGGGAACACAACAATACTTCTTAAGTATAAATCCACATCAAAGTTATATGAAGATTCCTTTGAAATAGAGGATATATATATAAATGTTACTGTAATAGATGGAATTTCCATAAGCGCAACGGATGCTATGCTATATACCTCAGGTACCTTAATGCTTTATGCTCAGTCCACAGATCCAGATGAGCCGATTATTTGGACCAGTGATGCACCAAGCATAGCAACTGTAGATAAAGGATTAGTAACTGCCTTAAAGCCTGGTGTTGCTATTATAACCGCCCAGCAAAAGATAAATGGGGTAATAAAGAGTGTTGCATGTGAAATCACAGTACAACAATCTGTATCAACAATTACTTTGGATCCTTCTGAGGTTAACTTGGCAATTGGTGAATATAAGACTATTAACGCGTCTATTACTCCAAAGTCCTTAAGTGGTGTAAATTTAAAGTGGAAGACATCTAATGACAAGGTAGTTAAAATTGTGGAAGAAAATCCTCTTACCTTAACTATTCAGGGTGTGTCAGGAGGTAATGCAGTAATATCTGCAATTAATGAAGATAATATAGTAGTTGGATATACTCATGTAACAGTCAGACAGCCAGTTACAAGTATTACTTTATCAGATTCAAAAGTTGTTATTAACCTAGATGCCAAGAGCTTGCAGCTTAGAGCTATGGTTTATCCAGAGAATGCATTGAATAAAGATGTAAATTGGACTTCATCAGATATACAGATTGCCAAGGTAAGTGAAAATGGACTTGTAACATTTACTAAGCCTGGTGAGGTAACAATAATTGCGAGGTCAGTAGACAATCCAGATGTGATGGCCTTATGTAATATAACCATTGAAATACCTGTAGCGTCTGTAACCTTAGATGATAAGGAAATTACCATGTATGTGGGACAGACAAAAAGACTTACCTATTCTGTTCTACCAATTAATGCAAGTAAAAGTGCAGTTACCTGGTCATCAACCAAACCTAGTGTAGCTTCTGTAGATGCAGCAGGAAGAGTAACAGCTAGACAAGTGGGTTCTACTGTAATTATGCTAAAATCCCTAGATGGTGGATTTACAGCCTACTGTACTATTAACATAAGACAAATAGCTGAGGGTATTAAGTTTAGTAATACTGAGCTTGAGCTGGTAACAGGACAGGTACATGAGATGGAGTATTCCTTAGTGCCTACTGATGCCACTGATAAAGAATTGATTTGGGAATCCAGTGATACCAGGATTGTAGAAGTCGATGATGCAGGAAATGTGACAGCAAAGGCACCAGGTGTTGCATTTGTTATTGCAAGAACAGAAGCTGGAGGCATGTCATATGTGAATATAACTGTAAAGCAGCCTGTAACAGGACTTCTTCTGAATTTCTCTGAGAAGACCATATTTGTTAAGGAGAGCTTTGATTTAAAGGTATCAATTTCACCTAGTGGAGCTTCTAATCTAGAGGTTGAATGGAAAAGTTCAAATACAGGGATTGCCACAGTATCTAATACAGGTGAAGTAGTAGGTATAGCAGCAGGAACAGCTATTATTACCTGTACTACAAAGGATGGAGGCTATAAGGTTAGCTGCGTTGTTACAGTTAGAGAAAGACTAACCTCCATGGAACTTGATTATGATGAATATAGACTTAGTGTCAAAAAATCAGTGACCCTTTCCGTTATAGCTAATGGAGAAATAGTAACAGATCAGGAGTTTAGATGGGTATCTAGTAATTCTGATATTGCATCTGTAAATAAAAAGGGAAAGGTTACAGGACATAAAGTAGGATTTGCCACAATTACTGCATATGCAACGGATGGTAGTGGGGCAGATGCAAGTTGTGATATTGAAGTAGTTCAGCCTGTGACAAGACTTACACTAAATAAAAGCTACATTAATATTTATGTTGGAGACACAGCCAGGTTAATAGCAAAGACTGAGCCTAGTAAAGCCACCTATAAGACCCCGTATTGGTTTATTGAGGGAGATGATGGTGTGGTTATTATAGATGAGGATGGATATATAACTGGCCTAAAGGAAGGCTCTGTTACCATAAAGGCATTAGCTCAGGATGACAGTGGAAAGATAGCGGTCAGTCATGTAACTGTGAATAAAAGAGTAGCTGCTACTTCTGTGGTCTTATCCGATAGTAATATTGTTATGGTTAAGGGAGAGAAAAGAACTGTTAGACCAGTACTCAACCCTATAAATTCTACAGATGGCTTGTCCTGGAGTACAGACAATTCTGGTGTTGCCAGTGTGAATTCTAAAGGACAGATCACTGCAAAAGCAACTGGAACAGCTTATATTACAGCAATGACTGATTCAGGAAAAACCGCAAATATTGAAGTATCTGTTATTGGCCTTAATGTTACTAAGTTAGAGCTTGAGCAATACAGCAGATATACATTAAGAATAGAAGGAGCCACATCAAGAGTTTCTTGGGATAGCTCAAATCCTGAAATAGCTCAAGTTAATAATGGCATGGTTATCACCAAGGCAAAGGGTACCGCGACTATTACTGCAACAGTAAATGGTAGAAAGCTTACATGTAAGATTAAGGTTGTTAAAATTAGTTAGGTACTTATATGTAATAATCAAGGCTTTAATTGTATATTTAAACAAAAATACAACCTCTGCTTAAGTGTGAATTGATAAAATACATTTAATATGATAAAATGCTATAAGAACATATGTTTAATTTTTATCATTTGACATTGTATTAAGGAGGGTGCGATTTGCTTATTAGCCTACATGTTAAAAATTTTGCGATTATAAATGAAGTTGAAGTTTACTTTAAGGAGCATCTGAATATTCTGACTGGAGAAACAGGAGCAGGCAAATCCATCATCATAGATTCGATTAATTGTGCTCTCGGAGCCAAAGTGTCTAAGGGTATTTTACGTAGTGGCGCAGAGTATGCTTTGGTTGAATTAGTATTTGAAACAAAGGATCTGCTAGTTCATGAGACCTTAAAGAATCTTGATATACCTTTTGAAGACAATATAATTATTGTTACAAGAAAAATCATGCCAAGTAGAAGTATATATAAAATAAACGGTGAGAATGTTACAGGAAGTATAGTTGCATCAGTTGCAGGGTTGCTAATAGACATACATGGTCAACACGAACATCAGTCTTTGCTACATAAATCCAAGCATTTGGAGATTGTCGATCGTTTTGCCAAGGATGAGATAGGCTTAGTCAAGGAAGAACTTCATGAAGCCTACAAAGATTATATAGCATTAAAGCAGGAATATAGTAATGCAGGATTAGATGAAGAGAAAAGAATTCGTGAAATATCCTTCCTAGAGTATGAGCTAAATGAGATTAAAAGTGCAGGCCTAATATCTGGAGAAGATGAGGAACTGTCGACTTTGTATAAAAAGTATGCTAATGCCCATGCTATATCTGAAGGTCTACAGACAGTGTATAGCTTAACAGGCTATAATGCTAATGAAGCAGGAGATAATATTGGCAGGGCTGTCCGTAATCTTACAAGGCTTGTTGACTACGACCACGAATTAGATGAAGTATTAAAACAGCTGACAGATATGGAAGGGCTTCTTAATGATTTAAACAGGGGCTTATCCCAGTATTTATCCGGAATGGATAATTATGAAGAGGAATTAAGTGAAGTGACAAAACGGCTAGATTTAATAAACCATCTTAAGCAAAAGTATGGAGCAGGAATTGATCAGATTATGGAGCATTCACTCCAGTGTGAGGAGAAGCTTCAGAAATATATAGATTACGATGCCTATATGGATAAGCTAAAGACTTCATTGGAGGGCAAGGAAAGTAAGCTGGCTGAACTCTCTGCCAGATTATCAGAAATCAGGCGCCGGAAAGCAAAGGAGCTAAGTGCCAAGATTAAAGAGGCATTAGTAGCTTTGAATTTCCTAGATGTTCAATTTGATATGATATTTCACAAAAGTATTACATATTCATCAAATGGCTATGATGATGCTGAATTTATTATATCTACAAATCCCGGTGAAGAGTTAAAATCCTTATCAGCTGTGGCATCAGGTGGTGAGCTTTCAAGAATTATGCTAGGAATAAAATCTGTATTAGCTGAGAATGATGATATTGAAACCTTGATTTTTGATGAAATCGACACTGGTATTAGTGGAAGAACTGCCCAGAAGGTATCAGAACAATTATCTGAAATCGCGAAGCATCATCAAATTATATGTATTACCCATCTTGCCCAGATTGCATCTATGGCTGATGCCCACTATATAATAGAAAAGCAGACAGATGGTATGTCCACAGAAACAATAATCAAGAAGCTTGACTATAATGAATCCGTAGAGGAGCTGGCAAGAATTCTTGGTGGTGCAGCCATTACTGACCGTGTAATAGAGAATGCCAAGGAGATGAAGGAGCTAGCTGCAATTTCAAAAAAATAAAATATATAATATAAAAAAGTGAATATGAAACCGAAGGATATACAATACTATGTATATCCTTTTTTAATGTAAATTGTACATATCATAAAAAGGCTAGAAAAACCATGATATGAGGTGCAAGAAGATGAGAAGAAAAAAGATATACAGAAGGGTATTAATATCCTTCTTTTTGCTTAATTTAGTTGTAGTTGCGTATTTACTTATATATAATGTTGAAAAAAATATACCCAATGAAATTAAAATTGTTGTTGATAGAGAAGAAAGCTTTAGCTTTAATATGCCCTTTAAAGCCAATATTGAAACAAAGGATATTGGGGTTATTAGTGTTAATGATAACAGGGTTCCTTCTAATCAAATTGATATCGACCTTAATCAACCATTTACACTTCAATCATCAAGGACAGGACAGTATAAAATAAATCTTAAGCTATTTGGCTTATTTAAATATAAGAACATATCACTTGATGTTATAGATAATGTTGAGCTAATACCCTGTGGCATACCAATCGGAATATCTATTGAAACGGATGGGATACTTGTTCTAGGTAATAATAGAATCACTGGATCGGATGGATTGAACTATGAGCCAGCTCATAATAAGCTTAAATCAGGAGATTATATATTGTCAATTAATAATTCTGAGGTTATGGAAAAGGAAAAACTAATTGAAGAAATTCAGAAATCCCAAGGAAAAGATATTAAGCTTAAAATTCGCCGTAATGGAGAAATTATATCTGTAAGAATAAGTCCTGTTAAAACATCAGATGGAGATTACAAAATTGGAACATGGATTAGAGATGATACTCAAGGAATTGGAACACTAACCTTTGTATCTACTAACGGGTATTTCGGAGCATTAGGCCATGGTATTACGGATATTGACACAGGTGTTTTAATGGAAATAGATAATGGATTAATCTATGACGCTCAAATAATGTCCATAGTTAAAGGAAAAAATGGAGAGCCTGGAGAATTAATCGGAATGATAAGGCAAAATGAAAAGAACAAAATTGGTTATATTACCGATAATACATCCCAAGGTATATTTGGTAATGTCAGTCATAAGTACCACCTTAGAGAAGATTTTAAACCATTGAAAATTGGTCTTAAGCATGAGGTAAAGGTAGGCAAAGCATATATTAGATGTATGGTAGATGGAAAAATTAATGACTACGAGATTGATATAGTGAAAATTGATATAGGAAGCTCCAATCACAATAAAGGTCTTGTAATTAGAATAACCGATGAAAGATTACTTAATCTAACAGGGGGAATTGTACAAGGAATGAGCGGTAGTCCCATTATACAAAATAATAAGATAATAGGTGCTGTAACCCATGTATTTATACAGGATTCAACTAAAGGTTACGGTACATTTATTGAAAACATGGTAAATAAATTAGAATAATAAAAGCTTTTGTTATAAAAAGAAGTCGACGAAATTATATATAAAATAATGAAGTTCTTAGAAAAGTAACAACAGATTAGTTGGGAAAATTTTACACTTATACAATATGTAGGTTAATAGTGATTTGTTATACCTTATTATTAAATTGAGCTGTCGAATGTCGCGACAAGAAAGAATTGAAAGTTTAAAAAGTAATAGCTATAATTAGCATATGGAAAATAATTACAAATCCACAACATTCCCTAAAACATATTAAAATGTAGAATCTATAATATTTTGGTTGAAAATGGCTATAATTGTTATAAAATTGTATATAATGGGGTATAATAGCAGTAATAATTTGGTAACATTGCTATGGGCAAAACCATTGACGCATATTTATTCAAGATATATAATATAGCTAACAACATGAAATACAAAATCTACTAAATAAAGTCACAAATCGTGAAGTTTGCTTTGTTCCACCATGCAAATAAATATTGGGAATCAGATAAAGGGGTATCTTGAAGGTGTAGGAAAAATTAATTGATGGAGGTTGGGAAAAGATGGGTAAGATCAATGTAGCTATTGTCGATGATAATGAAAGGATGGTAAATCTACTAGAGGATATTCTTAAAGAGGATTCAGAAATTGAAATAGTAGGTACATCAGAAAATGGTATTGATGCTTTAAGTATGATCAAGGAAAAGAAACCCGATGTAGTATTACTTGATTTGATTATGCCTAAGTTGGACGGGCTAGGGGTTATGGAGAAGGTAAAAAGAGACTCAGAGTATAAGAAGAATCCTTCATTTATTGTAATTACTGCAATAGGGCAAGAAGGCGTAACGGAAAATGCATTTGAACTAGGGGCAAATTACTATATAATGAAGCCATTTGATAGTGACATAATCTTATCGAGGATTAAGCAGCTAAAGGGTGATCATCATAATAAATTAATTGATAACAACAGAGTAACGGCCTATGAGAATAAAAGCAGTACATATATCGAAAGAAATTTGGAAACAGATGTTACTAATATTATTCATGAAATTGGAGTTCCAGCACATATTAAAGGATACCAGTACCTACGTGATGCAATCATGATGTCAGTAAATGATGTAGAAATGCTTAATTCAATAACAAAACAGCTTTATCCATCAATTGCAAAAGAGCATAAGACAACACCCAGTAGGGTTGAGAGGGCAATTCGTCATGCAATAGAAGTAGCATGGAGTAGAGGAAAGATGGATACTATTGATGAATTATTTGGATATACTGTAAGTAATGGAAAAGGAAAACCTACTAACTCTGAATTCGTAGCTCTTATAACAGATAAAATAAGGCTTGAATATAAATTTAGATTAAAGAATATTTAAAATTAGTTAATATATCTATATAAATGACCTGACCACCTATATAGGGGGTCAGGTCATTTATGTAGATATCAAAAAAATGTAAAGTTTGTTTAAAATTAAAAAAACAATTTACGTACAGTTCAGAATATGTTATTCTAATTTCATATGCTTAAAACACAAGAAAAATGTAGGAGGCGTGATGAAAACTACGATTGAATTATTAGAAGTAATATTTGTATTTGCTGGGGGATTAGGAATGTTCCTATATGGCATGAATATGATGGGAGATGGATTGCAGAAATCCACAGGAAACAAGCTAAAGCGCCTGTTGGGATATCTAACGAGTAATAGATTGATGGCGGTCTTACTGGGACTAGTGGTTACAGGGATTATTCAAAGCTCATCAGCCACCACAGTAATGGTTATAGGTTTTGTTAATGCAGGAATAATGAATCTTATTCAAGCAACTGGCGTTATCATGGGTGCAAATATTGGTACCACAGTAACATCGTGGCTTGTTTCTATGAGTGAGTGGAGTGAATTATTAAAACCGGATTTTTTTGCTCCAGTTTTAATTGCTATAGGTGCATTCGTTATATTATTGTGTAAGGATAAAAAAAGGAAAAACATTGCTGAAATTATTATAGGCTTAGGATTGCTTTTTATTGGATTGAAGTTTATGTCAGATGTAATTGCCCCATATGCAAAGGCAGAAGATTCTATTTTTAAAAGTGCATTTGCTGTCTTGGGTAAAAACCCACTGCTGGGCATATTAACCGGTGCCGTGGTTACAGCTTTAATTCAAAGCTCATCTGCTTCAGTAGGTATATTACAGACCTTAGCTATGGTAGGGGTTGTGAATTGGCAAACCGCAGTATTTATTACCTTGGGACAGAATATAGGAACCTGTGTTACGGCAATACTATCCAGTGTGGGAGCTAGTAAGACAGCTAAGCGGGCTTCTTTTATACATCTAACTTTTAATACTATTGGGGCTGTTGTATTTGGTATAGTTATGTTTATTGTATTTAAGATAATGCCAGAATATGCAGCTTCCAAAATAAGCAGTACTGAGATATCTATATTCCATACAGTGTTTAATGTGACAAATACAGTATTACTATTTCCATTTTCCAAATTACTTGTTAAGCTGTCAGGAGTATTTATTGATGATTCTAAGGTTGAGGCTAGTACAGATGAAATCCAGCTTACACTTCGTCACCTGGATGATCGTATTTTAGAAACGCCTTCTTTTGCTGTACAAAACGCAGTAAAGGAAGTAGTTCACATGGGAGAAATTACACTGGATAATCTCAGGGAGGCAGTTGATGCTCTATTAAATAATAACGAAGAGAAAGCCAAAAAGGTCTATAAGGTAGAGAAGGTAATTGATGCTCATCAAAAAGTAATTGATGCATATTTAATAAAGATAAATAATCTTTCCTTGACAGAAAAACAGCATCAAATTATAAACAATTTGTTTTATACGGTTTCAAATATTGAGAGGGTAGGTGACCATGCTGAGAACCTGGCTGAACTTGCCATAGAAAAGGTAGATAATGATTTGCATCTTTCTGATAGTGCATATGGTGAATTAACAGATATTTGTAAAATTACTGTAGAATCCTTTGAGCTAGCGATAAGGGCTAGAGAAACTGAAAACATTGAATTGATTAAAAAGGTTTCTGATATAGAAAAGGCTGTAGATAAGCTTAAGGATGAATTGCGTCAGAAGCATATTGATAGGCTTTCACAAGGGTTATGTTCCTCAGAGAATGGTGTGGTTTTTATTGATGCACTAATTAATCTGGAAAGGATATCTGACCATTCGCTCAATATAGCAAACTATGTAAAGGATGAAGTTGTAAAATAAAATATATTTACAAAATAATGCACAAAAAACGGCTTATAAAAATTGATAAAATAACTAATATCATAATAATCAATAAAAAATTAAGTAAACCCTTGATATTTTAGATGAAATTATGTAAAATTAAGATTGAGAAAAAATTGACAAGCGGTAATTGCAATTTACTTACCCGCTAAAATGTTTTATCTACTGTGAAGAGCAGTATTAAAAAATTAAAATTTTAGGAGGAATTTATCATGGCAGTAAAAGTAGCAATTAATGGTTTTGGACGTATCGGTCGTCTTGCTTTCAGACAGATGTTCGGTGCAGAAGGTTATGAGATAGTTGCAATCAACGATTTAACAGATCCTAAAATGCTCGCTCATCTCCTTAAGTA
>CAZMYP010000010.1:23190-40750 GCA_964570535.1 uncultured Herbinix sp. | reverse complement strand
TCAGTATGTCCAGACGGTAGATACCTTCCTGGGCTACAACAAGAACAATAAACTATTAACCACCACAGATCCAGAAGGTCATGTAACAAGTCAGACCTACGATAAGCTAGGTATTATAGCAGCAAAAAAAGATGGTAAGGAAAATACCACCACTTATACCTACGATAACAATAAAAACCTAATTACCATGACTGACAAGACAGGAATGACTATACGTTTCTATGATAAGCTAGGCAGGGTAACTACAAAGACAGTAGCAAATGTAGGTAGTATAAACTATAAATACATATACCTATAACGATCAAAACAGGTTGACGAAAATAACCACTAAGGTTGATAATGTACTTAAAAAGGTAACAGACTATACCTATGATAACAATGGTAAAATAACTTTTATAACGCAGAAAGCTATCATACAAAATGTAAACATGGATATTCCTGAATTGAATAATATTAAACCTAATGGAACTTTGGGTGAAGGCCCAAGTCAACCTCTCATTGGTTATCAAACACCCGGAAAAGGTGCTAAGTGAACTAGAGGACATGTTTTTGTTGATGATGTTCAAGCAACGAGGAGATGATTATATGAATTGTAAACCAAATACTTGTGAATTAACTCGGGTTAGTAGTGATATGGGGATAGAAATACTTACATTGGATGAGAATGATTCTAGGCAATACATTAAAAAAGTAATAAATATATTTAAGCCTGGTAAAATTACTGGACACTTATCTATTGGTAGGGAAATTTTGACTATTCCATTGGAAGGAAATGAATTTTCATACTCAAAATATTTAAAGAGTGAACCTGCTTACATTTTTTTTGATCAAGAAGGACGTGATAGGAATACGGTTGTTGTAGTAAACGATGCAAAATCAATCGGGGTTTTAATGGAAAACTCATATGGTATGGAATATTTTGTATCGAATAAAAATGCAGATTTTCTAATTGCTGTTAATTGGTATGTGATAGATGTAGCAGGTTTGGCAATGGAGATCCTAAATGAATTAAAATGACAAATTAAACTAAGCCAGGTTAACCCTGTCGACTTCAAAAACTTCATCGGGGGCAGTTGAGATGCCAATAATAAAAAACAATTTAAGGAATGGTGAATTAATTAAGGACGGGCAAGAAATATTTGTCGCAGGAGGAAATATAAGATATACTATTATTTAGAATAAGTAGATTAAGCCATCTTAGGTTTTTGAGCTTAAAATCTGCAGATTATTTCAATAGGGAAAGTTGGGAAGCAATGTCAGTTAGTTTATATATTACAGAAAAACCAAGCGTGGCCTTGGAATTTGCCAAGGCACTTAAAATATCAGCAAGAAGGCAGGATGGCTTTATTGAATCGGGTGATAGCATAGTTACCTGGTGTGTTGGCCACCTTGTTACTATGAGCTATCCAGAGAGCTATGATCCTGCTCTCAAGAAGTGGAGAATGGAGCCGCTACCATTTTTGCCAAAGGAATTTCTATATGAAATTATTCCAAATGTTAAAAAGCAATTTCAGATTGTAAAAGGCCTCTTAAATCGTAAGAATGTGAGTACTATCTATGTCTGTACAGACTCAGGGCGAGAAGGAGAGTACATATACCGCTTGGTAGATCAAGCTGCTAGGGTGCCAAGCACAACCATTAAGAAAAGGGTATGGATTGATTCCCAGACAGAGGATGAGATTCTTAGAGGCATTAGAGAAGCTAAGCCACTGGATGCATATAATAATTTATCTGATGCAGCCTATCTTCGTGCCAAGGAAGATTATCTAATGGGTATTAATTTTTCAAGAATATTGACCTTAAAATACGGTAATTCCGTCCAGGACTTCTTAAAAAGCAAAAAATGGTCTGCTATTTCTGTGGGAAGGGTTATGACCTGTGTTCTAGGGATGGTAGTAAGAAGAGAGAGGGATATACGAAGCTTTGTAAAGACACCATTTTATCGTGTAATTTCATCCTTTGCCTTAGAGAACGATGAATATACGGGAGACTTTACAGGTGAATTTAAAGCTGTGGAAGGCTCTGTGTATTTTAATTCACCACTCCTTTATAAGGAGAATGGCTTTTTTAAGAGAGAATCTGCTGTTAAGTTAATTAATCAGCTGGCAAAGGACATTCCGACATATAGTAATGATGGTACATGGAATAGGGATAAGACATCTGAAAGACAGTTGATTGGTGAGATTACCCACATGGAGAAGAAGAAGGAGAATAAAAATCCTCCCTTACTTTATAATCTGGCAGAGCTTCAGAATGATTGCTCAAGGATGTATAAGATAAGCCCGGATGAGACTCTAAAGATAGTTCAGGAGCTTTATGAAAAGAAGCTAGTTACATATCCTAGAACAGATGCTAGAGTATTATCCACTGCTGTAGCAAAGGAAATTAATAAAAATATTAAGGGCTTACAAAATTATAAAAAGCTTAGTGAGTTTGCAGAAAAGATTCTTAATTCTGGTGCCTATAAGGGTATAGAGAAAAGTAGATATGTAAATGACAGCAAGATAACAGACCATTATGCTATTATACCTACTGGTCAAGGAATTAATGCACTGGCTAGTGTATCTACTACAGCTGAAAAAGTATATGATATTATTGCAAAGCGGTTTCTTAGCATTTTTTATCCCCCAGCTATATACAGAAGGGTTAATATTACAGTTAGAATAGAGTCGGAATCCTTCTTTTCTACTTTTCGTGTGTTGGAGCAGGAGGGATATTTTGAGGTTGCTGGAAACCCCTCGGCAGCAAAGGAAAAACCAAATCCATCAGATAAGCAACCTAATCAAGGGGCTAATGATGATAATAATGAAGAAGAGGACGATACTAGGGATCAGAGCTTTATAAAGACCATTATGAGCCTAAAAAAAGGTCTTAAATTACCTGTTAATGAAATGTCTATTAAAGAAGGAGAGACTTCTCCACCTAAGAGATATAGCTCAGGTACATTAATTCTCGCAATGGAGAATGCAGGACAGCTAATCGAGGATGATGAGCTTCGTGCACAGATAAAGGGTAGTGGTATAGGAACCAGTGCAACAAGAGCAGAGATACTCAATAAGCTTGTGAAGATTTCCTATCTGGAGCTTAACAAGAAGACACAGATTATTACACCGGCTCTTTTTGGTGAATTAGTATATGAGGTTGTTAATGCATCAATTAAGTCTCTTTTAAATGCTGAGCTTACAGCAAGCTGGGAGAAGGGTCTTACCTATGTAGAAGAGGGCAATATAACAAAGGAAGAGTATATGGATAAGCTAGAAGGCTTTGTAGGGCGAATGGTAAATGGTGTTAAGACTGTTAATAACCAAGCACTACTGGTTAATAATTTTAATCAGGTAGCATCCTTCTATAAATAAAATGATAATAACAGGTCTTGGAAAGGATTTTTTAGTGACAGGAAAAACACATTGTGATAAAATATCGTCTGTGAAGAAAAACTATAAGACTTTGATTCAAATTTAGAGGAGGTTAATATGGAGATAAAGATAAAAAATGATTATCAGGAAATGAGTAAATATGCTGCAGAGCATATAGCTAGGTTAATTAAGGAAAAGCCAGATTGTGTTATAGGCTTTGCAACTGGTGGAACCCCCTTGGGAACCTACCATGAATTAATTAGAATGCACAGGGCGGGCCTTGATTTTTCAAATGTCATTGCCTTTAATTTAGATGAGTATTACGGAATTGGAATGGATATGTCTAAGCCTTATAATGAAGATCAAAGCTATATGAGATTTATGCATGAAGAGTTATTTAATCACGTTAATATTAAGGAAGAGAATATACATATACCTGATGGACTTACAAAGAGTCCTGATGAATTTTGCAGAGAATACGAAGAAGCCATAAAGTCAGTGGGTGGAATAGACCTTCAGATATTGGGAATAGGTGGAGATGGCCATTGGGCCTTCAACGAACCCGGTTCCTCCCTTGATTCCAGAACAAGAATTGAGAAATTGAGTGAACAGACACTGAATGATAATTATGAAGCATTTTATAAAAACGCTGGTATTGCCAGGGAGGATATGCCCCATTATGCCATAACCATGGGAATTGGAACTATTCTTGAGGCCAAGAGCATTTTAATGATTGCAAGTGGTTCTAATAAGGCAGAGATAGTAGCCAATGCTTTGGAGGGTCCTGTTAACAACCAGGTAACAGCATCAGCTGTTCAAATATATCAAGGAAAGGCAACTATTATCCTAGATAAGGAAGCGGCGACAAGGCTGAAGAATGCTTAACGAAGTCATTACAGAAGAGGGTCAATATTTTATAGGAGGTATAATATGCATCAGCTAATTATTAGTGAATTATTGGACTTGAAGGAGACTATCGCTTCAGGAGCCTTTGAAGGATGTACATATCCTTGGGAAGCTCTATCAAGGATAAAGGATGAAATACTTCGGATTGGTCCTACTTTGCCTAAGAAGGATTATGATCAGCCATTTGAGAATGTATGGATTGAAAAATCAGCAAGGGTGGCAAAATCTGCAGATATAAATGGTCCTGCCATTATAGGAAAAAATGCAGAGGTTAGACATTGTGCATTTATACGAGGCAATGCTGTAGTAGGAGAAGGGGCAGTTGTAGGCAATTCAACCGAACTAAAAAATGTTATATTATTTAATAAGGTTCAGGTACCACATTTTAATTATGTGGGAGATTCTATCCTAGGATACTGTTCTCATATGGGAGCCGGCTCCATCACGTCCAATGTAAAATCAGATAAAACCTTAGTGAAGGTTAAAATAGAGGATGAGATAAATGGTGAGAGATTTGAAACAGGGCTGAAGAAATTCGGTGCTATATTGGGAGACAATGTAGAGGTTGGATGCAACTGCGTATTGAATCCTGGGTCAGTTGTTGGCAGGAACGTGAATATATATCCACTATCCATGGTAAGAGGCTTTATACCAGCTGCTAGTATTTATAAAAAAGCAGGAGAAATTGTAGCCAAGCAGATGGATTAATATGGTATTAACCAGTTTAGTAAAATACTACTGGACTTATAGTAGATTTTATGAGAAAATATGTTAAGTAAATAACAATCATTACATAAGGAATTACCATAGAAATATGCTACATTATGCAAAATGAAAGGAGTTTCACAACATGATTTATTCACATGAAGTAAAAACGATGTGTCCGGTTGCCCAGGGTGTTAATCATGGGGCAGCACCTATTCCGGAAGAAGCAAAATGGGTAAAAGCTAAGGAAGTAACTGATATTTCTGGTTTTACTCACGGTATAGGCTGGTGTGCACCTCAGCAGGGAACTTGTAAATTAACATTAAATGTTAAGGAAGGTATTATTCAAGAAGCTTTGATAGAAACAATTGGTTGCTCAGGCATGACTCATTCTGCAGCTATGGCATCTGAGATACTACCAGGAAAAACTATTCTTGAGGCTTTGAATACTGACTTAGTATGTGATGCGATAAATACTGCAATGAGAGAGCTGTTCCTACAGATTGTATATGGAAGAACACAAAGTGCATTTTCTGAAGGTGGTCTTATTATAGGTGCAGGCTTGGAGGATTTGGGTAAAGGCCTTCGCAGTCAGATTGGTACTATGTATGGAACCCTTGCAAAAGGTCCTCGCTATCTTGAGATGGCAGAAGGCTATGTAACCGGTATTGCCCTTGATGAGGATAATGAAATTATCGGTTATCAGTTCGTAAGCCTTGGCAAGATGATGGACTTCATCAAAAAAGGTGATGATGCTAATACTGCATATGAAAAAGCCAAGGGTCAATATGGCCGAGTGGATGATGCAGTAAAAATCATTGACCCAAGATGCGAATAATATAAGGAGGATACATACAATGGCTTTATTTGAATCATATGAAAGAAGAATAGATAAGATAAATTCTGTATTAAAAAGTAATGGCATCTCATCCATTGAAGAGGCTGAGAAGATTACAAAGGATGCCGGACTTAATGTACATGATATGGTAAAAGGCATTCAGCCCATTTGCTTTGAAAATGCATGCTGGGCCTATACAGTAGGTGCTGCAATTGCAATTAAAAAGGGCGCAAAAAGGGCTGCTGATGCAGCTGCAGCAATTGGTGAAGGCTTACAGGCATTCTGTATTCCAGGCTCCGTTGCTGACCAGAGAAAGGTTGGTCTTGGACATGGTAACCTTGGTAAGATGTTACTAGAAGAGAGCACTGAGTGCTTTGCATTCTTAGCAGGACATGAGTCCTTTGCAGCAGCAGAGGGTGCAATTGGTATTGCACAGTCTGCTAATAAGGTTAGAAATAATCCCTTAAGAGTAATCCTTAATGGACTTGGTAAGGATGCTGCCCAGATTATTTCTCGTATTAATGGATTTACCTATGTTGAGACAGATATGGATTATTATACAGGCAAGGTTAAAGAAGTAATGCGTAAGTCTTATAGTAAGGGAGACAGAGCAGCAGTAAATTGCTATGGCTCTAATGATGTTACTGAAGGCGTAGCAATTATGCATAAGGAGCATGTGGATGTATCCATTACAGGTAACTCCACCAATCCAACTAGATTCCAGCACCCTGTAGCAGGGACTTATAAGAAAGAATGTATTGAGCAAGGTAAGAGCTACTTTTCAGTTGCCTCCGGTGGTGGCACAGGTAGAACTCTTCATCCTGATAACATGGGAGCAGGTCCCGCTTCTTACGGCATGACCGACACCATGGGAAGAATGCACTCCGATGCTCAATTCGCAGGATCATCTTCCGTACCAGCTCACGTTGAGATGATGGGATTAATCGGAATGGGTAACAACCCTATGGTTGGTGCCACTGTTGCAGTAGCAGTAAGTATACAAGAAGCTGCTGATGCAGGTAGGTTTTAAGCACAACAAGAAATAAAGTTTTATTATTAAAATGGCTGCTCCTGATATTTTTTCGGTGAGCAGCCTATTTGATTTTTAAAGGTTCTATGCCAATAAATCATCAGCAGTATTTATTACCAGGAGTTTATTCAGACTGAACCAGAAGCAGGATATATAGGAATACTTAAGAATTTTACCAATTCAATATTATTTGGAGAAGAATTACTTGCCACAGGAATTGAAGAAATACATGGATTAACCATAAGTAATGCGGTCTATATGTCAGATTGAATGGATTCCTGGGTTATGTTACCTTTGGATGAAGAGTTATATAGCAGGTTGCTGAAGGAGAGGCAATCAAAAGAAGCCACTATTATTAAAAGTGACTTCTCTGAAAAGCTTAAATATGAATATAACGAGTGCTGGAAGGTTAGATGGTAGAAAATCACCTGGTGATATTCTTCAACCATTTCATAGACTTATAACGCTTATAGGTGAAAGGCAGCTTTATGATTTCATCACTCATTAATAGCACATATACGATAGGTATAGGTAGCTTAAATACGAAAGCTGCCAAATAGCCTAAGAAGATGGAACAACCCCATAGTGTAGCGGCATCTATTATTAGTCCGAATTTGGTATCTCCTCCTGCTCGGAAAACTCCTACAACCAAGGTTGCATTAAAGGATTGCCCCAAGGCAAAGTAGGACATTACAAACATCATAAATTTCAGATAAGATTCTGCTTCTGTGCTTAAAGAGAGGAAGGAACCTGCAACCTGAGATACCCCTAGTATTATAAATGCACCTATAATCCCAAGTATTATGGAAATCCTTACAAATCGCTTTGCATATAGCTTGGCCTTATCATACTTTTCTTCTCCAATGGCCTTTCCTAATATTATTGCAGTAGCATTGGATAAACCAAAGGCTACAACCATGGCTAACTGCCTTGTAACCTGGGTAACTGAATTAGCTGCAACCACAGACTTGCCAAGGTGACCTATAATGGCTGCATTTGCAGCTGTACCTCCACCCCATACCAATTCATTTAGCATGACAGGAACAGTATAGGTGAGAAAATCCTTTATCAAGAGTTTATCCCAAAGGAATAAGTCTTTAATTCTGAATCTTAAGAGTTTATTGTAAAATTTATGATATATAAATACGATAAGAAGCTCAATAGTTCTGGCTATTAAGGTGGCTATAGCTGCCCCTTTTATCCCCATAGGATCAAATCCCAGTTTACCAAAGATTAGAATATAGTTAAGTATGACATTTACAGCCAAGGATATTAGGTATACAATCGTGGATATTATTACTCGTTCAACACTTCGCATAATATTTAGGTAGACACTGGTTATGGCCGTTATTATATAGGAAAGAGCTATTATTCTTAAATAAATAACTCCTTGCTCGATGATATCCTGCTCATTGGTAAATATACTCATAAGTGAGGCAGGAAACAAAAGCGCTGCAACTGTAAAAATAGCTCCAACTATAAGGGCTATACTCATAGCCATGCCAAATATTTTCTCAATTGTAGTGACATCTTGTTTTCCCCAATACTGAGCAGTTAATACTGATGCACCTGAAGTAAGTCCAAAGAAAAATAGGGACATGATGAACTGTATCTGATTGGCAAGGGAGGAGGCAGAAAGAGCTGTTTCTCCTACCTTGCCTAGCATAATAACATCCGCACTGGATACGCCAACATTTATTAGATTTTGTAATGCCATGGGCAGTACTAGGGCGAATACCAGTTTATAAAACTCTTTTTTTTCTCTTGGATCACCGGATTTATTTAATAAGACCTTTTTAGTAGACATGTTTTTCTCCATTTCATAATGACTATATAAACTTAAGTCAAATTAACATGAAAGTTATCTTATGTCAATGGCATATAAGCGTAATTTGATGCAATACTTTGTAGTTTCAAATCTATAATTGACAAGAAATAGCATATATCTTATAATTGCATTAAAATATACAAAATATGTAGGATGCTTGGGGGGCGTATATGTTAAGGGATAAGATTCATACCCAAAGCAAAAAAGTACATAAGAATTATAAATATAAGGAAGCATATGTGATTTCAACTATATATGCTGTTTTTGGTGCCTTATGGATACTGTTTTCGGATATGATTTTAGAACTTTTAATACCAAACATAAACAAATACAAAAGCTATCAGACATATAAGGGTTGGTTTTATATACTTGTTACAACTTCTTTGGTTTATTATCTTATTAGGCGTCGTATAAGGCTGACAGCAACCTTATCCTCTCTTGAGTCAGAGCTTAGCTATCAAAAAAAGTTAAGTGAGAACATTATAACTGAGGCTCCAACTATTATTATTACATGGGATAATATGGGGCGAATTTTGACTATTAATCCTTTTGGTGAAAAGCTTACAGGATATACGCAGGAGGAGCTTGTTAATAGCTCTGGCTGGTCAACCATAATTCCTGAGGATAGGAATCATATGGTACTAGATACCTTTAGTAATATTAAGAATATGGAGATTGATAGTGCCTTTAATTATGAAGGGGCACTAGTTACTAAGGATGGTAGAAGGATTGATGTCCTCTGGAGCAGTAAGATTTTATTAGCAGACTTTGATGATGTGGGTGAGGTATATGTTTCTATAGGCACAGATATTGAGGAACGAAAAAAGTATGAATTGAAGATAAGGCATTTGGCATACTATGATCTCCTAACAGGATTACCCAATCGCTTTATGTTTGAGCGGGAGATTACTAAGCGTATAAAAAAAGGGGATAATAAATTTACCATTGCCTATATGGATATCGATAATTTCAAACATATAAACGACTCAATTGGACATAGGGCAGGAGATGTGTTCTTGAAATATTTCTCAGAGAGCATATTAGATATAATTGATGATAAGGTATTTTTTGCCAGACTTGGAGGAGATGAATTTGCCATATTATATCCTTCTGATTTTAAAGAGGATGTAATGAAAGAGGTTGAGGACCTTATGAAAGACATCAATAGGATATGGTCATATGATAACAAAATGTTTTATATGTCAATGAGCGTGGGTATAGTAGCGTATCCTGAGCATGGACACAATATATCGGATCTTTTAATGAAGGCAGATATTGCAATGTATGCTTCAAAAAGAGAAGGAAGAAATAGGATCTTAATCTACAGTGATGAATTAATTAAAGTTAACATTCTATTTGCCAATATGGCTAATAATCTACAAGAAGGTTTAGAACAAGAACAATTTTATCTTGTGTATCAACCTCAATATAATTTGCAGAGTAAGAAACTAACGGGGATGGAGGCATTGCTTAGATGGGAGCATCCTGCAGAAGGATTTATATCTCCTGGTGAGTTTATTCCTATTGCAGAAAGAACAGGACAGATTTATCGTTTAGAAAGGTGGGTTATTAATAAGGCATTAGAACAGAAAATGCTATGGGAGAATCAAGGTGTTTCTGGCATTGTTTTATCCATTAATTTATCCACTAGGACACTTACAAGCGATATTAACTTTTCTGAATGGGAGCAGATATTATCTAATTATTCTATTGACTTTTCAGAAATAGTTATAGAGATTACCGAAACTGCCAACATATTAGATGTGGATAAGGTTATTGCGAATTTAAAGAGACTGAAACAGATAGGAATACGAATTGCTCTTGATGATTTTGGAACCGGATATTCCTCATTAAATTATCTGAAGAAGCTGCCAATTGATATAATTAAGCTTGACAAAAGCTTTATAGATGCAATAGCTGATGAAGGTACAGATACATTACTTATTAAGAATGTTTTGAATATTGCTGATGATCTTAAATATGAAGTAGTTGCTGAGGGGATTGAGACCAATGAGCAAATGGAATGCTTAATAAATTACAAATGCGAATTTGGTCAGGGCTTCCTATTAAGTAAGCCACTTTCAGTGGACAATATCAATAATCTCCTAAAAAATAATAATTCTATTTAATTTTAATTTTAATAAGAGGGCTGACCAAACAGTATTCTATATTGTTTGGTCAGCCCTACTTACGGGAGTTCTCAATTAAGGGGCTTAAGGTTTTGATTTTTCTTCAGAGCTTCCTTCGTTAACTATCTCGTCTAAAACATTAATTAAATCATGAATTGTATAAAGCTCTACATTGCGATCAAGAATATCATTTTTTAGGTCAAGGGACAGTTTCTCAAACTTTTCTTTTATTGCGGGAGCTACATAGGACATAATTTCACCTCTTATAATTTTTAATTACCACAATTTAGAGTATTTGCTATCTTTCCTAACAATATTCTATTTATAAAGCACTATTTTTATCCATTTTTTGCTTGTGATAGCTTTTATAATGAGCTATAATTGATTTTAATATGTAAATTGCTATATATGGTTGCCATATTTAAGCTGGAGGGAATCTAATGACGAAGAAGGAATTTAAAAGTTTTATCGAATCCAAGATAGTCATACTGGACGGAGCTACAGGAAGCAATCTGCAAAAAAAAGGAATGGTTCCAGGAGTATGTCCAGAAAAGTGGATGGTTGATAATAAAAATGTTGTTGTTGATTTACAACGAGGGTTTTTGGAGGCAGGGACAGATATCATACTTGCGCCTACATTTACTGCTAATAGAATCAAACTAGGAGAATACGATTTATCTAATGATATTTCTTATTACAACAGGGAATTAGTTAATATTAGTAAGAAGGCTATAGAGGATTATCGTAGGTATTCAGGTAATCAGAGAAAGATATATATTGCAGCTGATATTTCTATGACTGGAGAGATGGTAGCGCCTAACGGTAAGCTTTCATTTGAGGAGCTTGTAGAGATATATAAAGAACAGATTGGGCATATTATAGCAGCTGGAGTGGATTTATTTATTATAGAAACAATGATGAGTTTGCAGGAGTGCAGAGCAGCCCTTATTGCAGCTCATGAGCTTTGTGATTTACCAGTAATGATTTCCTTAACCTATCAGGAGAATAATCGTACCTTATATGGGACAGATCCTGTGACAGCAATAACTGTATTGCAGGCGATGGGAGCGGATGCTGTAGGTGTTAACTGTTCAACTGGTCCAGACAAGATGTATGATATTATTAGGCAGATGGAGGAAGTGGCCCATGTTCCCATTATTGCCAAGCCCAATGCTGGTATTCCTTATCTTAAAGCTGGACTGACTGTATTTCCCATGGATGCTGAGGAGTTTGCAGGGGAAATGACAAAGCTTATAGCATTAGGGGCAGGAATTGTAGGAGGTTGTTGCGGAACTACTAATGAACATATTAGATTGCTAACGGAATCTGTGCAGGATATGCAGGTTCCTAAGATTAATGATACTCATTTTAGGGCGCTTACTACCGAGAGTTTAACCATACCCATTTCTTTAAATGGAGGGTTTATGGTTGTAGGGGAGCGGATTAACCCAACTGGGAAGAAGGCCCTGCAGTCAAGTCTTAGGGAAGGGGATTTTACACCCATTGCCAATATGGCAACTGAGCAAAGAGGACAGGGTGCAGACTTTCTTGATATCAATGTGGGAATGAGTGGAATAGACGAAGCGGAGACTATGCTTAAGGCTATTGAAGAGGTAATAAGAGTTGTAGATGTACCACTACTAATTGATAGCAGCAATCCTAAAGTAATGGAGGCGGCATTAAGAATTTATCCTGGTCGTGGACTGATAAACTCCATTTCCTTTGAAAAAGAGAAGATTGATAAGCTTTTACCCATTGCCAAAAAATATGGTGCTATGTTTATACTTCTACCTTTATCAGAGTTGGGATTACCCAAGAATATTCAGGAAAGAAAAGAAATAATTCATAATATAATGGATAGGGCCTATGCTATAGGTCTTACAAAAGAAGATATTATTGTTGATGGGCTGGTTAATACTGTAGGAGCTAATCCCAATGCAGCCATTGATACAATAGAGACCATCCGTTACTGCAAGGAAGAGCTGGGGGTGGGGACAATAGTTGGTCTATCTAATATTTCCTTTGGTCTGCCTCAGAGACAGTATGTTAACAGCACCTTCCTAGCCTTAGCAATACAGTCAGGACTTACCATGGCTATTGCAAACCCAGCACAGGAGCTTCTTATGAATACAGCCCTAGCTTGTGATTTACTACTTAATAGAGAAGAAGCAGCAACAAGGTATATTGAAAACGTAGTTGAGGCTAAGGTGCAGGTTGAAAGACTGGATCAGAAAAGAACAGAGGGAAAGACTATCAAAAATGATAATTTCCTAGAATTTGGTCCAGGTAAGCAAGCTATTTATGATGCCGTAATAAAGGGTAATAGGAAGGAAATCTTAAAGCTTGTAAAGAATGAGTTGTTTAATAATAATTTGCCTGGGGATATTATAGATACAGTACTAATTCCTGCAATAAATGAAGTTGGTAGGTTGTTTGACAGTCAGAAATATTTTCTGCCTCAGCTTATTTCCGGTGCGGAGACCATGAAGCTTGCAATCGATTATTTAGAACCAATGCTAAATATTGAAGGAGAAAGCACTAAAAACCAGGGCACGGTTATAATAGCCACTGTAGCAGGTGATATTCATGATATAGGTAAGAATTTAGTGTCATTAATGCTGAAAAATTACGGATTTCGTGTAATTGACCTAGGTAAGGATGTAGCAACTGATCTTATAATTAAGGAAGCCCAAAATGAAGCTGCAGATATAATTGCCCTATCGGCGCTGATGACCACAACCATGATAGAGATGAAGAATGTAGTGGATAGAGTAAAAGAAGCAGGTTTAAAAGCAAAGGTTATAATCGGAGGCGCAGTTATTACTGAGAGCTATGCTAAGGAAATTGGTGCTGCTGGCTATTCATCAGATGCAGGGTCGGCAGTTGAATTGGTAAAAAAGCTTATGGCAATCGAGGAGAAGATATAATGGTAAGGTATAATATTAAGGAGCTTAATGTTGATGTAATTATTCCCCTATACCAACCTGATAATAAACTAAATCAGCTTTTGCTTCGAATGGGGAAACAGACTATAAAGCCTAAGAATATTTTGTTGCTTCAGACAATTGAGGATATGAATAGCAGGAATATTCTTGATTTACCTGAGATTAAAGGCATCAATATAGAGATTTTTTATATAAATAAAGAGGATTATGACCATGGAGGCACAAGGAGCTATGGAGCTTCTTTGTCTGAGGCAGATATTTTAATGTTTATGACACAGGATGCCATACCCGCAGATAAATTTCTTGTTGAGAAACTATTAGAGCCTTATGAGGATGACCTGGTTGCTGCTACCTATGCTAGACAGCTTCCAGAATCAAAAGCTAGTATTATTGAACGTTATAGTAGGAGCTTTAATTATCCTAGTAAAAGTAGGATTAAAGCTTTAAATGACATAGAGGACCTTGGGATAAAGACATATTTTTGCTCAAATGTATGTGCTAGCTATCGACGAGATATCTATAATAAGCTTGGTGGTTTTGTTGAAAAAACAATTTTTAATGAAGATATGATTATGGGTCATAGGATGATTCACGAGGGTTATAAGATAGGATATCAATCTGAAGCAAAGGTGATTCATTCCCATGTCTATACGTATTGGCAGCAGCTTACTAGAAACTTTGACCTGGGTGTATCCCATAGGCAGTACAAGGATGTATTTTTGGGAGTTAGTTCTGAGTCCGAGGGTATTCGCCTAGTAAAGAGTAATTTAAAATATTTAATTAATAATAATAAATACTTGGTGATTCCTGATTTAATTCTAAGCTCCGGCTTTAAATATCTGGGCTATAAACTAGGAGTGAATTATAACAAACTTCCTAAGAGCCTTGTGATAAAATGTACTATGAATAAAGGATACTGGAAGGATGGAGTTAGGTGAAAACTAAGATTAGGAGAAAGTGGCATGGATATGGTTTCAATAGTTATGGCAACCTATAATGGGAATAAATACTTAGGGGAACAAATTGATTCAATTCTATCCTCGGCCTATCCTGAAATTAAGTTATATATAGTTGATGACCGGTCGCAGGATAATACCATGGAGATTCTTAACAGCTATAAGGAACAGTATCCTGAGAAGATTGATATCAGTCAGAATGAAACTAATCTTGGTGTAAATTTAAATTTTTTAAATGCAATAAGTAAGAATACCTCTGATTATATTATGCTTTGTGATCAGGATGATGTATGGAAGAAGGACAAAGTTGGAAAAACCTTAAAAAAGATGAAACAGATGGAGACCCAATTTGGCAAGAATATTCCAATTGCTGTTTTTTCTGATGCATATGTTGTAGATAGCTCTTTAAATATAATTAACCAATCATTTTTCGGGTCTGGTAGATTAGATCCAAATCACATTGATCTTCCCCATCTGTTAATGGAAAATAAACTAATTGGTTGTACCCTTATGATAAATGGAGAGCTTCGCCGCATTTTGCAAAGTAATCAGTTACCCAAAAGGGCTAAATTTCATGACGGCTGGTTAGGATTAATTGCTGCATCCATGGGGAAGATTGGATTTATCAAGGAACCTACTCTTTATTATCGCCAACATGAAGGCAATGTGGTTGGAAACCAACATTTTATTTCATATATTATTAACCGAATCAGTAATATTAGGAGACAGAGGGAAGCCTTGAAGGAGTTATATGTGCAGGCAGAGGAATTTGCTGCTTTATATCATAGTCAAATCGACAAAAAGAAGCTAAAGCATATTATAAGATTTTCGAAGCTTTGTCAGGAGAATTTTATAAGAAGAAGGATAATGATGTTACGATATGGTTACTTAAAATCAGGTATAATTCGCAATATTGGATTAATTATTATTTCTTGATAGGTGAATTATTATGCATACTTTACTATAAGAGTATTTGCAGGTCATCTTATATTTATCTAAATATAAAGAATACTCTGTCAGTACTTGACAAACAAGTGTGTTGTTGTTACAATATCATTCAATCAAAAACATTATTTATATGGAGCATCGAGCCCCAATACAGTAGTACTGTGATGTAGGGGCTATTCTTATAAGATTTATAAATGAGGCTGTATATAGATACATAGAGAAAGGGGCATGCTATGAAACGAATGGTGTTGTCAATTCTGGTAGATAATACGTCTGGAGTTTTAAGCCGTGTTGCAGGTTTATTTAGCAGAAGAGGCTATAATATCGATAGTTTAACCGTTGGGGAAACCCAGAATCCGGCCATTTCAAGGATGACTGTTATGGTTCGTGGAGATGATCAGATACTTGAGCAAATTAGAAAACAATTGCTGAAGCTAGAGGATGTAATTGAAATAAAAGAATTAGTAAGAGGCGAATCAGTTACCAGGGAGTTGATTTTGGTAAAGGTTAGTGCTACTGGTGAAGAGCGTCAAGCTGTAATATCCATAGCTGATATTTTTAGGGCAAAGATAGTAGACGTTGCACTTGAATCTCTTATGCTCGAGCTTACTGGAAATCAGGACAAGATAGATGCATGTATTAAATTACTTGAACCTTTTACAATAATGGAACTTGTACGCACTAGAATTACTGGACTTACTAGGGGATCTGGAGATATAGCAGATTTTATTGATGATTTATAAAAATATTATATATTAGGTTAAAAAAATGGAGGAGAAAAGGTTATGGCAAAGATTTTTTATCAACAGGATTGTAATTTATCACTTTTAGACGGAAAGACAGTAGCAATTATTGGTTATGGCAGCCAAGGTCATGCACACGCACTTAATTTGAAGGAGTCTGGAGTAAATGTAGTAATCGGACTTTATGAAGGAAGCAAATCTTGGGCTAAAGCAGAAGCAGCAGGATTTCAGGTATATACCTCAGCTGAAGCAGCAAAGAAGGCAGACATCATTATGATATTGATTAATGATGAAAAGCAGTCTAAGCTTTACAAAGAATCAATAGAACCTAATCTTGAAGCAGGAAATGTATTAATGTTTGCTCATGGTTTTGCTATACATTATGGACAGATACTTCCTTCTAAGGATGTGGATGTAGTAATGATTGCTCCTAAGGGGCCCGGCCATACAGTAAGAAGTCAATACATGGAAGGCCAAGGCGTACCTTGCTTAATGGCTATACATCAGAATGCAACTGGTAAAGCACAGGATCTTGCTTTGGCCTATGCATTAGGAATTGGTGGAGCAAGAGCAGGTGTTCTTGCAACATCATTTAAAGAAGAGACAGAGACGGACCTTTTTGGTGAGCAGGCAGTATTATGTGGTGGTGTTACAGCTCTTATGAAGGCTGGCTTTGAAGTATTAGTTGAAGCAGGATATGATCCAGCTAATGCTTATTTTGAGTGTATTCATGAAATGAAATTAATAATTGACCTGGTAAATGAGAGTGGCTTTGCTGGAATGAGATATTCCATATCTAATACAGCAGAATATGGCGATTATATTACTGGTCCTAAGATTGTTACAGAGGATACAAAGAATGCTATGAGAAAGGTACTTTCAGATATTCAGGATGGAACCTTTGCAAGAAACTGGCTTCTTGAGAATCAGATTGGATGCCCTAACTTTAATGCAACCAGAAGAATTGAATCTGAGCATTCCTTAGAGAAGGTAGGAGCTGAGCTTCGTAATATGATGAGCTGGACTAAGAAGAACAAGTTAATAGATAACTAAGATAATTAAGATAAAGACACAATTCAAAGTGATCGTTGCAAAATTTACTAGGGGAATATATTATGTTACAACTATGTTCCCCTGTATATATGCAGGGGTCATTTTTTTGTATAATAGGAAAGT
>CAZMYP010000010.1:0-23180 GCA_964570535.1 uncultured Herbinix sp. | reverse complement strand
GCTCGTCCTATTATACAAAATGCTCCGCATGGATGCGCACTCACGCGTAATGAAATTATCACTTCGTGAACGCGTTTAAGCAAAGCTTGCGCTGGCAAGCTTGGATAATGTGCCAAGGTACATTCTTTGATGCCCAAATATAGCGATTGCAACCGTTAGTTGACAATTTGCAAGGTGATGGTTTGTTGTATTATTAAAAAATATTTGATATAGTATGGGTATAATAATTAAATAAAGTATGAAAGGGTATGA
Source organism: uncultured Herbinix sp. (assembly GCA_964570535.1). Classification (GTDB taxonomy): domain Bacteria; phylum Bacillota; class Clostridia; order Lachnospirales; family Lachnospiraceae; genus Mobilitalea. The sequence goes on along the minus strand of CAZMYP010000010.1, from coordinate 22,928 downwards.
ATTAATGGGATTAGGGGATAAGTTGATTCAATTAAGAAGAGAGCATGGTTACTCCCAGGAGCAACTGGCAAACATGCTGGATGAATCAAGGCAATCGGTTAGCAAGTGGGAGTCAGAACAGTCAATACCAGAGATAAATAAGTTAATAGTTATGGCTGATATATTTGCTGTTACGGTGGATAGTCTGGTTAGGAATGACCAGGAAATTCTACCTATAGAATTAAGGCAGAATAAATTGGAATCAAGCAATAATGCTATTAATATTAACAGTCATAATCCTGCTATACCATATAGATATGGATTCTATGAATACAAAAGTAAAACAAAAGTATTAGGTATCCCATTAGTTCATATTAAGACAGGCTATGGGGTGCAGGTTGCAAAGGGAATTATAGCCATAGGTAACATATCTATAGGACTGATTAGTATAGGAGGATTGTCAGTTGGTGGAATATGCATAGGAGGAATTAGTCTGGGATTGCTGGCGATTGCAGGGTTAGCTCTTGGTGGGTTGGCTATAGGAGGAGCCGCAATCGGCATCTTTGCCCTAGGAGGATTTGCCCTAGGTATGTATTCTGTAGGAGGCATTGTAATTGCTTCAAGGATTGGGGTTGGAGGATTGGCATATGGGCCTACGGCCATAGGCACAGTAGCAAAAGGTGAATATACTCTTAAGGTTACAGAAACTGTGAGTAAAGTACAAGTTAGAAATTTTATTCTTGAACACAACCCCAGGATTTGGAGGCCCCTACTGAAGTTTTTGGCATTTATGGGTGAAATGGTAGGATTGACTTAAATAATCTGTAAAAAAGATCATTTAAAATAGCTTTAAACTATGAAAAATTCATGTTTAGGCTATTTTTTTGTAAAATTTTAATATAATGCTTTTATTTTTATCATAAATTATGTATAATAAACTTTGTATAGCTACATTGTATGGTATCATAAAACAACTATAGGCTGATATAATATTAATGTAGAATACAGGATTATAAACTTAAATAAGCAGAAAGTGGTGAATGATTATTACAAACAAGAACTTACAAGCATGGGTAGATGAAATGGCGAAAATGTGCCAGCCGGATCAGGTTTATTGGTGTGATGGCTCACAAGAAGAAAATGACCGTCTATTGAATGAGATGGTTGAAGCCGGAATGGCTATAGCTTTAAATCAGGAGAAACGTCCAGGATGCTATTTATTCCGTAGTGATCCATCAGATGTAGCAAGGGTAGAGGATAGGACCTTTATAGCTTCAAAGAACAAGGAGGATGCTGGCCCAACTAATAACTGGGTAGATCCTGTTGAACTTAAGGCAACCATGTCTGAGCTATATACCGGTAGCATGAAGGGAAGAACCATGTATGTTATTCCTTTCTCTATGGGACCGATTGGGTCTTCCATATCTAAAATTGGTGTAGAATTAACTGATAGTCCTTATGTTGTTGTTAACATGAGAATTATGACAAGAATTGGAACTAAGGTTCTTGATGTTTTAGGAGCGAACGGCGAATTCGTAAAATGCCTACATTCAGTTGGTGCGCCTTTAGAACAGGGCCAAGAGGATTCTACCTGGCCTTGTGCTCCTATTGAGAAAAAGTATATAAGCCATTTCCCTGAGGATAAAACAATTTGGTCCTTTGGATCTGGATATGGCGGAAATGCCCTACTAGGTAAAAAGTGCTTTGCACTACGTATTGCTTCAGTCCAAGCCCATGAAGAGGGTTGGTTAGCTGAGCATATGCTTATATTAAAGCTTACGGATCCTAATGGTTCTGTAAAATATATTACCGGAGCATTCCCAAGTGCATGTGGAAAGACCAACCTTGCTATGCTAATACCTACAATCCCTGGATGGAAGGTAGAGACTATTGGTGATGATATTGCTTGGATGAAATTTGGTGAGGATAATAAGCTCTATGCTATCAATCCTGAGGCAGGATTCTTTGGTGTCGCACCTGGAACATCTATGTCCTCTAATCCTAATGCTATGCATAGCATAAAGAAAAACACTATTTTCACTAACGTGGCTCTTACAGATGATGGTGATATATGGTGGGAAGGCATTGGAACTGATGCACCTGATCATTTAATTGATTGGCATGGTAATGACTGGACACCAGATTCTAAGACACCAGCGGCTCATCCTAATGCAAGATTTACAGCACCAGCAAGTCAGTGTCCTGTTATAGCTGACGAATGGGAAGACCCTACAGGTGTGCCTATTAGCGCATTCCTAATTGGTGGTCGTAGGCCTAGCACTATTCCATTGGTTAATGAAAGCTTTGATTGGGAGCATGGAGTATTCCTTGGTTCAATCATGGGTTCAGAGATAACTGCTGCTGCAATTTCCGATAGTATTGGTCAGGTACGTCGTGATCCATTTGCCATGCTTCCTTTCTGTGGATATCATATTTGTGATTATTTACAGCATTGGATTAATATTGGAAAAGCTTCAAATAAGGAGAGCCTACCAAAGATATTCTATGTTAACTGGTTCCGTAAGGATGAGGATGGAAGATGGCTATGGCCAGGCTTTGGTGACAATAGTCGCGTCTTAAAATGGATCGTTGAGAGAACTGCTGGAACTGGCGAAGCGGTAAAGACATCCATAGGATATTTACCTACAAATAATGCAGTTGATATTACTGGATTGGATATGAGTGATGCTGATATGGAAGAGCTTCTATATGTTGACAAGGATAAGTGGTTGGCAGAGGTAGCATCTGTAAAAGAGCATTATGCTAATTACGGGGAAAAGCTTCCTAAGGAGCTTGCTAATCAACTGGCTGCATTGGAAGAAAGACTTAATGCTTAAGAGTATTAAGTAAAGTAATAATATATGGACTTTTGTTTAGTAGCTAGTAGCTATTGGCAAAGGTCCTTTTTTATATAATAGGGAAGTTCGTCCTAATATATAAAAAATGCTCCGCAAGGATGCGCACTTACGCGTTTTGTATTTAGCCAGCAAGCTGGCCGAGCTCAGTGCGAGGGTTTCTCAAGCGAAACTCTTTCTTGTAAAAAAGATTTAAAAAAATCTAAATAAAAAATTGTTCTATGCAATTTTTTTTTGTATACTACATTAAATTATGGTATACTCCACCTATAGGTTAATGAGTTTATTAAATCTCACGGGTTTTAGGAGGAAGTTTATGAATAAAATACGAATAGGAATATTAGGTTATGGTAATCTTGGAAAGGGTGTTGAGCTTGGTATAGTTCAGAATCAGGATATGGAGTTAGTTGGAGTATTCTCCAGACGAGATCCCGCTTCCTTAAAGCTTATTACAGAAAATGCCAAGGCTTATCATATTAATGAAGCCAAGGATATGACCGATATAATAGATGTAATGATTCTATGTGGAGGTAGCAAATCTGATCTTCCTGCACAAGGACCGGAATTTGCTACAATGTTTAATATGGTGGATGGATTTGATACCCATGCCAAAATTCCAGAGTATTATGATAAAGTTAATAAGGCTGCAATAGGGTCTAAGAAAACAGCTGTTATAGCTAGTGGGTGGGATCCTGGTCTATTTTCCCTTAATCGTCTTTATGCAGAGGCGGTATTACCTAAGGGAAGGGGCTATACCTTCTGGGGTAAGGGAGTAAGTCAGGGACATTCTGATGCAATCCGTAGAGTAGAAGGGGTTGTAGATGCTAAGCAATATACAATTCCCATTGAGGAAGCCATAGATAGGGTAAGAAATGGTGAAATGCCAGAGTTTACAGCTAGACAAAAGCATCTTCGTGAATGCTTTGTAGTAGCTAAAGAGAATGCAGACCTTAATCGTATAGAGAATGAGATTAAGACTATGGCAGATTATTTTAGAGATTATGATACTGTGGTTAATTTTATTACCCAAGAGGAATTAGATAAGAATCATAATAAGATGCCCCATGGAGGCTTAGTAATTCATAGCGGCACTACAGGATTAAAGGATGAACACAAACATATTATTGAATATAGCATAAAGTTGGATGCTAACCCTGATTTTACAGCTAACGTATTATTGGCATATGCCAGAGCTGCATATAGGCTTAATAAGGAAGGTATGTACGGAGCAAAGACGGTATTTGATATTGCCCCAGCTTATCTGTCAATTAAATCAGGAGAAGAATTAAGAAGAACTTTATTATAGGACACTATAGAATAACAGCTAGCTAGATACAAAGGAGGAGACCATGTCAAAAATTAATGGTATTTCTAATATTACTCAGCCTACAGAATATGAAATCAGAAATAGTAAGGTTGATTCCCCCGGTAATGAGGTTTTTTCATCCTATCTTGAGAAAAGTATAAGTTTGGATGATATATTTGAAAGAGCTGCTAAGAAATATAATGTGTCTGTTGATTTGCTAAAGGCGATTGGAAAAGCCGAATCAGAATTCAATCCCAACGCAGTCTCTAAAGCGGGTGCACAGGGTGTTATGCAGCTGATGCCTGGTACAGCAGCAGACCTTGGAGTTACAGATTCGTTTGATCCAGAACAAAATATTATGGGTGGCTCCAAGTATATTGCAGATTTGTTAAAGCGTTATGATGGTGATAATAAGCTGGCCCTAGCAGCCTATAATGCAGGAATGAATAATGTGAAGAAGTATGGTGGAGTTCCTCCCTTTAAGGAAACACAGAACTATGTGGTCAAGGTTATGAAATATATGGACCAGGATTTTAATGCTGGAATGATTAAATCTACAGGCAATAAGAAATCAGGGGCTGAAAGAGTATCTGCTGCTAATCTTCCGATTGGGACTGTTCCTAATTGGCATACCCCACCTGCCTTTCCTACTGGTAAAATAAATGTTGACAGTATATCAGATATTCTTGATGCCTTATTTTCATATCAGGACTATATGAAGTTTGTTGATTTGTTCCTTAATAGTCAAGATAATAAATAAGAAAACATAGCCTGACAACTCATTTAATAGTGGGTGGTCAGGCTATATTTATGTTCTTTAGCTTTTCTTCTTTTTAATTACTTCAGGCTCGGGCATCATGGGCTTAAGTGAAGGGGTTACACCTGTATCAGCCTTCTTCTTTTTCTTTACTTCTTTTTTTACGTCTCTATTCGCCATCTTTTCTCCTCCTAACAACAAATCATAGTAAAATGTAAATTTTTATAAGCTTGTATCATAGCTATATTATAAATTCTTAAGGTGATTTCGTCTAGTGGTATTTGTTCTGAATGATTTGTTTTTAAATGAACATAATACATAAGTGTGCATAAATTTTATTTGCACATCTTAAATATTTCCTAAGGCAGGGCTAGAATAATGATAAAAACCAATATGGGTATCGATATAGGTTCGACAACTGTAAAAATAGTCGTACTAGAGAATAAGAAATTACTTTATCAATCATATGAAAGGCATTATTCGGACATGACAGGTACTGTAGTTCGAATGATTACAGATTGCTACAAGAAGCTTGGCAATATATCCTCAAGTATAAGTGTAACAGGTTCAGGAGGATTATCTGTATCAAAGTGGCTTAATCTACCATTTGTTCAGGAGGTTGTAGCCTGCACCTCTGCTGTTCGCACCTTTATTCCACTTTCAGATGTGGTTATAGAGCTTGGCGGAGAGGATGCCAAGATAACATATTTTAAGGGAGCTATAGAGCAGAGAATGAACAGTAGCTGTGCCGGTGGTACAGGGGCTTTCATCGATCAGATGGCGGTGCTTCTTAATACCGATGCCTCCGGGCTTAATGAATATGCCAAGGATAGTAAACTCATCTATCCCATAGCTTCAAGATGTGGAGTATTTGCTAAGACCGATATACAACCTCTTATAAATGAGGGGGCGAGAAGAGAAGATATAGCTGCCTCCATATTTCAAGCAGTGGTTAATCAGACAATCGGAGGCTTGGCGTGTGGAAAGCCTATCAGTGGAAGAGTTGCATTTCTTGGTGGTCCATTCTATTTCCTGTCAGAATTAAGAAAACGATTTGTAGTTAGCCTAAAGGGTGCATGTAGAGAAGCTATATGTCCAGAAAACTCCCAGCTTTATGCAGCCATGGGTGCTGCTTTACTAGGAGAAAAGGAAAAGACTATATCATTAGATGAGCTTACTTATCTGGCTGATAAAATCAATAACAGAAGAGATGATAATATCATAAGCTTAGAACCATTATTTAAGGATGATGACCAATACAAGGCATTCAAAGTCCGTCATGATGGGGCAAGGGTTAAGCATAAGGAGCTATCTGATTATAGTGGAAGGACATATCTAGGCATTGACGCAGGTTCTACCACCACCAAGGTAGTGCTTATCGGAGAAGAAGGTGAAATCCTATATTCACATTATTCTAGAAATGAAGGCAATCCACTTATGAAGCTTCTATCCATATTAAAGGATATGTATAAGAGAATTCCAGGAGGAGTAACTATAGCAAAATCATCTGTAACAGGATATGGTGAAGCTTTGATAAAGTCTGCATTTCATATAGACTATGGTCTCATTGAGACCCTTGCACATTATAGGGCAGCAGAGCACTTCCAGCCTGGAGTGGATTTTATACTAGATATTGGTGGTCAGGACATGAAATGCCTTAGGATTAAGAATGGTACTATTGACAGTATTCTGCTAAACGAGGCCTGCTCCTCGGGATGTGGATCATTCTTAGAAAGCTTTGCTACTTCTCTTAATATACCCCTAGAAGAGTTTTCCGATAAAGGACTCTATGCCAGTGCTCCGGTAGACTTAGGGACAAAATGTACAGTGTTTATGAATTCAAAGGTTAAGCAAGCACAAAAGGAAGGTGTTGATGTGTCTGACCTATCAGCTGGGCTGGCCTATTCGGTAATAAAAAATGCTCTTTATAAGGTTATAAAACTAAGAAATAAAGAAGAGCTTGGAGAGAAAATCGTAGTACAGGGAGGAACCTTCTACAACAATGCGGTGCTTAGAGCCTTGGAGCTTATTCTGGGACGAGGCGTAGTACGTCCAGAAATTGCTGGATTAATGGGAGCCTACGGTGCGGCGCTATATTCAAAGGAGCTAGGAGCCAAGGAGTGTAATGAGGAAAGGGGAGATAGAAAGAATCACAGAAATGAACTGATATCCTCTATATTGACTGAAGATGCTCTGTTAGGTTTTTCTACTAGAAGCTCCAGCAGAAGATGTGAAAAATGCACTAACCACTGCCTCTTAACTATAAATGCATTTTCTAATGGAGAAAGCTTTATTAGTGGAAATAGATGTGAGAGGGGAAGCGGATGTGAAGAGATTATGGATGATAAGCTTCCTAATCTTTATGATTATAAGTATCGTCGTACATTTAGTTATAGCCCACTTCCAATAGAACAGGCGAAACGTGGTACTATTGGTATTCCGCGAGTGCTTAATATGTATGAAAATTATCCCTTCTGGTTTACCTTGCTTACTAGCCTTGGATTTAGGGTAATACTATCACAGCAATCAGATAAAAGTATATATGAAAAAGGACTAGATACAATTCCTTCTGAATCGACCTGCTATCCTGCTAAGCTTTGCCATGGACATATTCTAAGTCTTGTGGATAAGGGAGTAGAAGTTATCTTTTACCCCTCTGTAGTATATGAAAAGAAGGAATATAGGGATGCAGCGAACCACTATAATTGTCCTATAGTCATATCCTATCCAGAGGTTGTTAAGAACAATATAGATGAAATTAAATCGGGCCATATTAAATTCATAGCACCATTTCTATCTCTTGATAATGAGAAGGCCCTTATAAGAAGAATAGCAGAGGAATTTAAAGGGTTTGGTGTAAGCCCTAAGGAAGTAAAAAAAGCAGTAAGTGATGCTTGCAAAGAAAGAGAAAAGTATAGACAGGATATAAGACAAAAGGGAGAGGAAACCTTAAACCTCCTAAAGCTAAAAAACAAAAAAGGAATTATTCTTTGCGGAAAACCATATCATGTGGACCCGGAGATAAATCATGGTATAGCTAAACTTATAAGCTCATATGGATTGGCAGTGCTAACAGAGGATAGTGTCGCCCATCTGGCTGAACTTGATTTTAAGCTAAGAGTAGTTGATCAATGGACCTATAATTCAAGGCTTTATAGAGCGGCTTATCTGGCTACCAGGGAAGAGAACTTGGAGCTTATTCAATTAAATTCCTTTGGATGTGGTCTGGATGCTGTAACCTCGGATCAGATAGGGGAGATACTAGCATCGGCTGGTAAGATGTATACTATGCTAAAGATAGATGAGGGTAACAATCTTGGGGCGGCAAGAATTAGAATACGTTCACTTATAGCAGCTGTTCAGGAGAGAGAGCGTAACAGCTATCAAGCCAGTAAGGATGAGATAGGTTATCAAACCCCCATATTTACAAAGAACATGCGAAAGACTCATACGATACTTGCTCCACAGATGGCACCTATTCATTTTGAATTACTGAAGGAAGCTGCCTGGATGAGTGGATATAGGCTGGAGATACTACCTGCTATGGACCGGTTGGCTGTAGATGAAGGCTTAAAATATGTCAATAATGATGCCTGCTATCCAGCAGTTATAATGGTGGGTCAGATAGTTCAAGCTCTAAGATCAGGTATATATGATCCTGATAAGACGTCTATAATTATAACGCAAAGTGGAGGAGGCTGTAGAGCTACAAATTATCTGGCCTTGCTTAAGCTAGGACTTAAACAGGCTGGCTTTGCCAATATTCCCCTGATATCAGTCAATGCTGTGGGCTTGGAGAAGCAACCTGGCTTTAGATATTCTATTGGCTTAATCAATAGATGCCTTATGGGGCTTATATATGGAGATCTCTTCATGCGAATTCTCTATAGGACAAGACCATATGAGCGTTTTCCTGGCTCGGCCAACCTTCTATATGAAAAGTGGATGAATATTGCAAAGGATAATGTAAGAGATTGTAACCATAGAAGATTTAAAGCTAATATTAAGGCAATTATCAGAGAGTTTGATAGCCTGGAGATAATAGAAAGAATAAAACCTAGGGTAGGTGTTGTAGGAGAAATACTGGTAAAATATCACCCCACAGCAAATAACGACATTGTTAATATCATCGAACAGGAAGGAGCAGAGGCTATTGTACCTGATCTTATGGATTATCTCTTATACTCTTCTTATAATGCACGATTCAGATACAAATATCTTGCCGGGAAGAGATTGAACATGACTCTTGGTAATCTGGCAGGAGATTATATGCAGAGAGCACGTAAAGTATTAGTTAGAGAGTTAGGCAAAAGCAATAGATTTCATCCACCCACACCCATAGGGGAGCTGGCAGAGATGGCCTCTAAGGTGCTTTCACTTGGAAATCAGACAGGGGAGGGATGGCTAGTAACTGCAGAGATGATTGAATTCATTGAGCAGGGCACAGACAATATTATCTGTGTCCAACCCTTAGCCTGCCTACCAAATCATGTGGCAGGAAAGGGTATGATTAAACCTGTTAAGGAACTCTATCCCTTTGCCAATATTGTGCCTATTGATTATGATCCCGGAATATCAAGTGTGAATCAATTGAATCGAATAAAGCTCATGTTGGCAAATGCCTTCAAGACTATCCGTGAATAAGCGGACATTTTTGCGTACAGGTATTCTTTCTGTTGATTCAATTCATGTTTTTGAAGTAAAATAGTTATCAGTTAATAATTTAATGATTCATAAAGGAATATTAGACCATTGCTTATATGGCAATACTAAGTTCTGCCAAATCATCAACTAAACCATAAATGAGAAGCTCGAGAAGTTAGATTTGGCAGAACTTTTGCTTTGCGAGGCAAGCGCAATCATCACTCCAATCTCTTTTATCATGCCTGTAAATGATACTTTGGCTTTATCAGAGATATTATCATTTATACCAACACTAATAAGTTTTTTCATATTAGATACAGTACCTTTAACAAATTCTTTATTCTTTTCTCTATAGAAAACACTGCCTGTAAGAGCCATTTTATCGACAATCTTTTTAATCTTATTGGAAAACCCTCCCCAAAGAAGAGGTGAAGTGTATATAATTATTTTGCATTTCATCATTAGTGTAACTATACTATCCATATCATCTCTTACAAGACATTTGCCAAATGTCTTCCTAATACAGCCTCCACATGCATAGCATGGCCTTATATCTAGATCGCTTGCGCATATAAATGTAACATCTTCATAGACTCTATTAAAAAAATCAAGTAAACAATATGTAATATGGTACCTAATACAGTATTCGTAAGCTATAGGTATGTCAAGTTAATAGATTATTAGAAACTCCTTATGTTATTTTATTGATATTTTTTGGATTCTAGCAATCATCAGATTGCCTGAAGAATACCGTCTAAGCCCTCGGTAGGAGATAAAGAAAGCTAAGCAACAAAGAAGTCACAATTCAACAGCGAATTCTTTGTACAAGAGAAAGGTCGTTTTTACTAAAAGATAATTCTATATAAGAGATAGTTAATTATATAGAACTATGATAAAATTATGGTGCCAGGCACCGATTTGTTCCGTCCGTGGCACAAAAACATGGCATCAAAAACAACACAAGGAGGACACACATGAAAAACATAATAAACCCTGTATTAAAAGGCTTTAATCCGGATCCATCCATACTTCGAGTAGGAGATGATTATTATATTGCTACTTCCACATTTGAATGGTTCCCCGGAGTACAGATTCATCATTCTAAAGATCTTATAAATTGGAGATTAATCGCTAGACCTCTTAACAGAGTGTCACAGCTTGATATGAGAGGTGTTTCATCCTCAGAAGGGGTGTGGGCGCCCTGTCTTTCTTACGATAAAGGCGTATTTTATTTAATTTATACAAATCTCAGACTATGGACTTATGCAGGTCCAAGGGATCTAGATAATTATCTGGTTACGACTACTGATATTACTGGAGACTGGTCGGAACCTATATATTTAAACGGTAGTGGCTTTGACCCATCATTATTCCATGATGAGGATGGGCGTAAATGGTTAGTAAACCAGCTATGGGATCATAGATTAGGCAAGAATAAATTTGCTGGTATAGTTCTTCAGGAGTATTCCCCCGAGGAGAAAAGGTTGGTTGGCCCTATTACTAATATATTTGAGGGTACTGAGCTTGGTCTTGTGGAAGCGCCCCATCTTTATAGAAGGAATGGCTATTATTACTTGATAACTGCAGAGGGAGGAACTACCTTTAAGCATGCTGTAACCCTTGCTCGTTCAAGAAGTCTTGAGGGTCCCTATGAGCTACATCCGCAGAATCCTATTCTTACCTCCTGGACAGGCCCTGAATTAGAGCTTCAAAGAGCTGGACACGGGAGCCTGGTTGAGACACAGGATGGTCAGTGGTATATGGCTTATCTTTGTGGAAGGCCACTAGCTAATAGAGGTAGATGCATTCTGGGTAGGGAGTCAGCTATTCAGAAGATGAAATGGTATGATGATGATTGGCTATATGTGGATGGGGGAGGAAACCATCCCCAAGTAATAGTTCCAGCGCCTGATCTAAAGGAAGTTAGGTGGGAAGAGGAGCCTAGCAGAGATGATTTTGATAAGAGTGAGATAAATATTCATTTTCAGACTCTAAGGATGCCACTTGGTGAGGAGTTCTACTCCTTAAACGAAAGACCTGGCTTTCTGCGATTAAGGGGAAGCGGCTCTCTGGGATCAAGGTTCCATCAAAGCTTTATAGCCAGACGTCAGCAGGCATTTTGCTATACAGCTACTACAGTAGTGGAATTTAAACCTGACACTTTTCAGCAGATGGCAGGTTTATCAGCCTATTATGATTCTAACAATTTCTATTATCTTCATATCACCTGGCATGAGGAGAAGGGGAAGATTATCGATATCGTAAAGAAGGATGCAGGGATCTTCGACGAACCCATAAAGGAGAAGATATCTATAGAAGGATGGGAGAGAGTATATCTGAGGGTAGAAGTAGATTATCATATGCTACAGTTCTCATATTCTAAAGATGGTAATGAATGGATTAAGATAGGTACATCTTTTGATGCAAGTGTTCTATCAGATGAGTATACAGTACCCAATAGATTTACTGGCGCATTTGTTGGTATATGCTGCCAAGACATGTCAGGACAGCGTAGAAATGCTGATTTCGATTTCTTTGAATATAAGGAAAGATAGTCAGGTAAGAAGTTGGCACAAGAAAGGCACGGTGGTGGATCCGTGCCTTTTGATTATACTATATTATATGCGGAAGCTTAATTTTATTTTGTACAAGAGTGTGACTAATTAGAATTTTCAAGAAATAAACGTTGGAAATTGTAGGGGTGACTGTTATAATAAGGGAAATGTATCGCAATTAGTAATACATTAATATCTATATAAATTGAACGGGAGATGTATTTATGCTATCAGTCAATAATGTTACTAAAAAATACGGCAAGCTGCTTGCAAATGATGATATCAGCTTCGAGGTTCGTAGCGGCGAGGTTTCACTATTATTGGGTCCAAATGGTGCCGGCAAAACAACACTAATAAAATGTATATCTGGTTTGCTTAAATACTCTGGAAATATTGAGATATGTGGCAATGATAATAAATCTATGGAGGCCAAAAGGGTTATAGGATATATTCCAGAGGTGCCTGCTCTTTATGATATGCTTACTGTGGGGGAGCATATAGAGTTCATAGCAAGAGCCTATTCTTTGAAGGACTGGAAGGGTAGAGCAGAGAATTTACTTGAAAGATTTGAGCTCGCTGATAAGAAGAAGAAGCTGGGCAAGGAATTATCCAAGGGTATGCAGCAAAAGCTCAGCATATGCTGTGGATTTCTTCCTGCACCTAAGGTAATACTCTTTGATGAACCCATGGTTGGTTTAGATCCCCTTGCTATTAAGCAGCTTAAGAATATGATTAATGAAGAACAGAAGGCGGGAAATGCTATACTTATAAGTACTCATATGCTTGATAGTGTAGGTGAATTTTGGAATAGTACTAATATAATGATGGATGGTAAGATTGTTGCAAGAAGATATAGAAATGAAATGGAAGAAGCAGAAGAGGATTTGGAGACCCTGTTCTTTCGTATAACTAGGGGGGAGAAGTGACTGCATGAAAGCCTTAGCTTTTCTTTTATTAACCCAGACTAAAAATAAAATCCTATCCTTAAGAAAGAAGCCAGGACTTATGATCTTGTATGGCTTTATCTTACTTATTGTTATAGGTTCGGTTGTTTACCTAATATTTGCCGGTGATAAGCAAATAAATAAAACCTATGCAGATAGCAGAATTATATATTTATTTCTAAGTGGCTTCGGATTGTTATATTTATTTACTTTTACCTATAGTGGACTTTCCACTGGCTCAACATTTTTTACTATGGCAGATGTAGGCTTACTATTTGTTGCTCCAATATCTACTAAGAAAATACTCTTTTATGGTTTAATAAGTGCCTTCGGTAAGGCAATGTTTACTTCTGTTTTTATCTTTTATCAGATACCTAATCTTAAGAATATGTTTGGTTATGGTGTGGTTGAAGTGGTTGCATTATTTTTCATATATGTAATCCTGGTTATATTCTGTCAGATTCTATCCATAGGTGTATATATCTTTAGTAATGGCAATAAAAGCCGTAAGAATCTGGTTAAGCTACTTCTGTATATCCTATTTGCTTTCCTTATTATGGCTGTCTTTTTGATAATTAAGAAAGAAAATGTAGAGCTTATGGAAGCAGTAAAAATCCTGGTTGATCGAAGTTGGTTTGGATTGCTTCCTATCATGGGATGGGTAATCATGTTCTTTAAGGGTGTGCTAACAGGTGGACTTCTATATATTGTTATATCATTAGCCTTATTTGCTCTTTCTAGTATCCTATGTATTTCACTGCTAACTGCCCATGAAGCAGACTATTATGAGGATGTACTTCAGTCTACTGAGATTACCTATCAGAGACTCATAGATTATAAGGAAGGGAGGAATATATCCTCTACCACTAATCGTAAGGTAAAGGTCAAGGATAAGGAGATTGGCTTTAATAGAGGCAAGGGAGCTATTATGTTTGCATATAAGCATTTTCTGGAGATGAAGAGAACAAGTCGCTTCATATTTGTAGATGTCCTAACTATAATAATAACAATAGGAGTTTCTATTGGCGGGTTGTCTATAAAGAATGAGATGAGCTCCTATATAATACTAGCCTCAGTCATTTATCTTCAATTTTTTATAACTGTTTTTGGTAGACTTAAGATAGAGCTGATGAAGCCCTATATATTTATGATACCAGAACCTTCTAGTAAGAAATTATTTGCTGCTAGTATTTCATCCTTGTTAAAGCCCTGCGTAGATTCGGTTTTTATCTTTAGTGCTTTGGCTATAGTAGGGGGAGCAAGTATACCCCATTGTATATTTATGGCTATCGCTTATATTTGCTCTGGTGCAGTGTTTGTAGGATTAACAATTGTATATCAAAGGCTATTAGGAGCCCAGCCTAATCAAGTTGTTCAGATGTTTATCGGAATATTCTTGATGTTACTTGTTTTTTTACCAGCAGTGCTTATATCTGTATTATTTTCAGCGTTTATACTACCAGGTTCTCTACAGTTTTTATCATCATTGCCATATTCAATCATTTGCTTAATACTAGCATATATAATGTTCTTATCATGTGGAAATCTGCTAGACAATACTGAAATATCAGAGAACAAGAAATAAGGGATGTCTTATTGAAAAAACGGTATGGAAGAAATTCAAAGGGGAAAATGGGATGGTGGACGAAATACTTGTTATATTTCTTCGCGGTGGACCTGGATCCACGTTTACAGGCTTGTGAAGAAGTTTGGGTAGGAAATGTTAACACACTCCGGATTAAGTATCTGAGTTTCTCCATCGGCTACCAGTCCTGCAACCGCAAAGGACATGGCTATTCTATGATCCATTTTGCTATCTATGATGGCACCATGAAGAGGCCTGCCTCCATTTATAATCATTCCATCATCAGTTGCTCTAATATCAGCCCCCATAGCTAATAGGTTGTTTACTATCTCCTCTATACGGTTGGATTCCTTTACCTTGAGTTCCTCAGCATTTTTAATAATCGTCTTACCCTCTGCAAAGCAGGAGAGCACTGCAATTATAGGTATTTCATCGATCAGAGTAGGAATAATACTGCCTTCGATTTCAATTCCTTTTAGGTTACTGTGTCTTACAAGTAGATCAGCTACAGGTTCCTCGCCATTTTTTCTGATGTTTTCTAGGCTTATATCGGCCCCCATCATATGGCATACATTGATGATGCCATCACGGGTAGGATTAATGCCTACATTCTTAATTAAGAGTTCGGAGTTAGGAACAATCAGGGTAGCAGCGATAAAGTAGGCGGCAGAGGAGATGTCTCCTGGAACACTTAGTTTCCTCCCTGTAAGCCTTGGGTTTGGAAGAACAGAAGATCTGTTATCAACAGATGATACTGAGGCACCAAATTCTGAAAGCATAAGCTCTGTATGATTCCTTGATAAAGCTGGTTCAGTAACCTTAGTTTCACTATCTGCATATAGACCTGCAAGAAGGACACAGGATTTTACCTGAGCAGAGGCTACCGGGGAATGATAATGTATTCCCTTTAATCTATGGGGAAGGCTATTTCTTAGTGTAGATGATGCTGATGCAGATGAATTAAAGCTGTTGATTAGCAAGGGGGCACAGGAATCATTGCTTTCACTATCTATATAAGCTTCCATCTGTCTTAAGGGAGTAAGAATTCTACCCATTGGACGTCTTTTGATAGAGTTATCGCCGGTTATAGTCGAACTAAAGGGCTGCCCGCATAATATGCCGGATAAGAGGCGTATGGTAGTTCCGCTATTTCCAACATCCAGTGGATATTTCGGAGAAGTAAGACCATATAACCCCTTACCATTGATGCTAACTTTCTTATTCGTGGAATCGATGTCTATAGCTATGCCCATTTGTCTAAAGCAGGAGATGGTTGATATACAATCCTCTCCCATTAGGAAATTCTCGACCTCTGTAATTCCTTCGGATAAAGCCCCCAACATAATAGACCTATGAGATATAGATTTATCACCCGGAACGGTCATAATTCCTTTTAATGGACCCTTTTTCTCAATAATCATTGAATACTCCTTTCATGGATAAGTATCAAATTAGGCGAATTAATTGTTTGTATTACAAGTGACTAACTCACATTTCTGACCATTATCTATCGTAAATATAATACTTATTCTTTTTAAGTAGATCCTTTGCTTCGCACTCTGACTTCTCATTGTAGAATTCTATTCTAAGTACACCCTCTTCATATTCTCTGTTATGAATGATGCCAATATTCTTTATGCTTATGTGATTACTTGCTAGTAAGCTAGCAATAGTTGCTATAGAGCCAGCTTCATCTATAACATCAAGATATATTTCGAATATTTTATGGATTAGGCCAATTGATTTATTAGGGATACTGTTTCTGTATTCGCCAGCTGTATCAAACATCCTATATAGGTAATCTGCATCCATCTTATCAAGGGCGTCAGATGTGTTTTTTAGTGAAAGAATATATAGGTCTAATATATCCTTAATAACCTTAGAGTTAGTAAGGCAGATGTTCTGCCACATTTGAGGCGATGAGGATGCTATTCTGGTAATATCCTTAAAGCCTCCTGCAGCAAGCTGCTTCATTTTCTCTGACACATCATCGGATCCTCTTATAAGATTCACAAGCTGTGCGGCTACTATATGAGGAAGATGGCTTATTGCAGCGGTAATTTTATCATGCTCCATTGAATCCAAGAGAATTGGAAGAGAGCCCATATCCTCTACAAGCCTATGGAGCAGGTCTAGCTTATCCTTTGGAGTAGTCGAAGTTGGTGTAAGAATATAATAAGCATTTTCCAATAATAAGGCATAGGAGCTAGCATAGCCAGTTTTCTCAGATCCAGTCATGGGATGGCCTCCTATAAATAATTCCTGCATTCCCAGTTCATCTACAGCCTTATGAATATTACCCTTGACACTACCCACATCGGTGATGATACATGAGGGCTTTACAATTGGCTTTAAGCTAGATAAATAGGAGATGTTAGCCAATACCGGAGCGCATAGAAATATAAGATCACAGTCCGAGAAGTCAGCCGCCAGGTCATAGGTTACATGGTCTAATATCCCATCTGATATAGCATCCTTCAAATCGGTACTGGGAGGATTGTTATGATAATCAAATGCAAAAATGAGTGCATTTGGGTGGATCGCTTTTATCGCTTTAGCGAGAGAGCCTCCGATTAAGCCAAAGCCAATAAAGCCTATTTTCTTTATAAAATCAGTATCATTGTCCATGAAATTCTCCTCTTATTTTACTAAATTATAACAGAGGTTTTCCCTCATTAACTGTAAGGCCTTTATATGCTTATCCTATTATAAGCTTTTACCCAAGATTTTTACAAGGGGATTTAGCTCTCCTATTAATTTATCAAACTGATCAAATGTTAAGGATTGGGGACCGTCACTTAAGGCGGTTGAGGGGTCGGGATGAGTTTCTATCATAAGCCCGTCTGCTCCTGCTGCGACAGCTGCCATTGAAAGAGATTTCACATAAGCCCTAACTCCGCTAGCATGGCTAGGATCAACTATTATAGGAAGATGGCTTTTTGCTTTAATTGCTGGAATAGCACTTATATCTAAGGTGTTTCTGGTGGCTGTCTCAAAGGTACGAATACCACGTTCACATAATACCACATTGGGATTACCCTCTGCAATTATATATTCTGCTGCATTTAGCCATTCGTCAATAGTAGCTGATAAGCCTCGTTTTAGTAAAACAGGAAGACCAGTTTTGCCAGCCTCCTTAAGGAGATAGAAGTTCTGCATATTTCTTGCTCCTATCTGAAGCATATCTATGTATTTTACAGCCGATTCAATTGCATCAAGGCTTGTTACTTCACATACCACTGGTAGACCGGTTTCCTCTCTGGCTTCCTTCATATAGGAAAGTCCTTCCTCCTCAAGACCTTGAAAGGCATAGGGTGAAGTCCTAGGCTTATAAGCACCGCCTCTGAGAATGTGGGCACCAGCTTTTTTAATCGCGTGGGCAGTTGTGAGTAGCTGTTGTCTATTTTCCACAGCACAGGGACCTGACATAATGACCATGGTATCCCCGCCTATAGTTACATTCCCCACCTTAACAGTAGAAGGCTCAGGGTGAAATTTTTTGTTGGCGAGCTTATAACTTTCAGTTACAGGCACAATTTTATCTACATCATCATAAATCTCAAGATTCTGATCCATTAGCTTTTCCTTATTACCGACAACTCCAATAATGGTAACCTCATGGCCATCAGAAATATGAGCATATAGCCCCTTTTCTTCAATAACCTCTTTAATTTTTAGTATAGATTCGGGCTTAGCATTTGGCTTCATTACAATAATCATAAACAACATCCTTTCTTTGGTGTGCACCCTAATATCACACTCTTAAACTTGATATATATCACATTAAAACTGATTATAGGGATTATACTCTGAAATATTCTCACTGTCAATGCTATGTCTGTTTAAAGTGTAAAAGTTTAACGTGTAAAAGGCAGAGTATTAAGATCTTTGTGAATAATTCCATAAAACTATTGTAATCATTGCTTTTATTTAGTAAAATAGACAAAGAGGTAAAGCTGAGTGAAAACAAAGTGATTTGTTTTTGCTCTACTACTTACTAAAAATGTAATGGAGGAAAATGGTATGAAGGTATACGCTTCGGAAAAAATCCGCAATGTTGTTTTGTTAGGCCACGGAAGCTGTGGCAAGACCACCCTGGTCGAAGCCATGGCTTACTCAACTGGAATTACTAATCGTCAAGGTAAGGTTGAAGAGGGAAATACAATCAGTGATTACGATAAAGAAGAACAGAAAAGACTATTCTCCATAAGCACTACGGTAGTACCTATTGAATATGAGGATGCAAAAATCAACTTCTTAGATACACCGGGATATTTTGATTTTGTTGGAGAGGTAGAGGAAGCTTTAGCAGTTGCGGATGCTGCAGTTATAGTTGTATCTGCCAAATCTGGTGTAGAAGTAGGAACATTAAAGGCATGGGATTTTTGTGAAAAATACAATTTGCCAAGAATATTTTTTGTAACAGATATGGATCTTGACAATGCAAGCTTTAGAACAGTAGTAGAAGAATTAACTAATCTTTATGGTAAAAAGATTGCACCATTTCATGTACCTATCAGAGAAAATGAGCAATTTGTAGGATTTGTAAATGTTGTAAAGATGGCAGGAAGAAGATTTACAAATGGAAGCAATTATGAGGAATGTGATATTCCTGATTATACTATGGAAAACCTTACGAAGTTTAGAGAGATTTTGTTGGAGTCAGTGGCTGAAACCAGCGAAGATTTAATGGAAAGATATTTTGAAGGTGAGGAATTCACACAACAGGAGATCTCTCAAGCTCTTCGAAATAATGTAATGGATGGTTCTGTTGTACCTGTGCTTATGGGTTCAGGTATTAATGCTCAAGGTACTACTATGCTTATGCAAGCTATAGTTAAGTATTTTGCAGATCCTACTAAGAGAACAATTACAGGTAAGAATGTTAACTCAGGAGAAGCCTTTGAAGGTAATTATGATGCTAGCAAGCCATTTTCAGCAAGAGTATTTAAGACTATTGCCGATCCATTTATTGGTAAGTTTTCATTGTTTAAGGTGTGCTCAGGTGTCCTGAAGGGTGATACTCCTCTGTATAATATAAATAAAGATGTTGAAGAAAAGGTTAATAAGATTTATATTCTTCGTGGAAAAGAGCAAATGGAAGTAAATGAACTTAATGCTGGAGATATTGGTGCTTTGGGTAAACTGTCAGCAACAGCAACAGGAGATACCCTTACTACAAAAGCAACACCAATTGAATATGAACCTTTACAGATATCTAAACCATACACCTATATTCGATATAGGACAAAGAATAAGGGTGATGATGATAAGGTATCACAGGCTCTTGGCAAGCTAACTGATGAAGATCTTAGCTTAACAGTTATTAATGATAAAGAAAATAGACAGACTCTACTGTATGGAATTGGTGATCAGCAGTTAGATGTTACGGTAAGTAAGCTTCTTACTAAATACAAGGTTGATGTTGAAGTACTTAAGCCTAGAGTTCCTTATCGCGAGACAATTCGTAAGAAGGTAAGTGTTAGGGGCAAGCACAAGAAGCAATCTGGTGGACACGGACAATATGGTGATGTTCTAATTGAATTTGAGCCCTCAGGCGACATGGAAAAGGCTTATGTATTTGGTGAAAAAGTATTTGGTGGCTCAGTACCTAGGAACTACTTCCCAGCAGTTGAAAAAGGTATTGCTGATTCTGTATTAAAGGGGCCTTTAGCTGGTTATCCTGTAGTTGGACTTAAAGCAACCTTAGTAGACGGTTCTTACCATCCTGTAGATTCCTCTGAGATGGCATTTAAACTAGCTACAGTTATGGCATTTAAGCAGGGCTTTTTGGAAGCATCACCTGTTCTTTTAGAGCCTATTGTATCTCTTAAGGTGATTGTTCCTGATAAATTCACAGGTGACATTATGGGTGATCTTAACAAGAGAAGGGGTCGTGTATTAGGAATGAATCCTATGCATGGTAAGCAGGAAATAGTTGCTGATATCCCTTTATCTGAATTACATGGATATTCTACCGATCTTCGTTCTATGACTGGTGGTATTGGTGAATACTCTTATGAATTCTCAAGATATGAGCAGGCACCTTCCGATGTTCAGCAGAAGGTTATTGAGGAGAATGCTAAGGAAGAAGGAAACGAAGATAATAAATAAGATTAGTAAATCTTATAAGTGATATGATTGCTACTTTTAGTAACATTTGATACAATTATTTCATGGTAGATAATTAATTTACTAATGCTTTATATTAATGGGAGGATGGGTATGATAGAGAGGTTTTTCAAGTTAAAAGAAAACAAGACAAATGTAAAAACAGAAGTATTAGCAGGTATTACAACATTTATGACAATGGCATATATTCTTGCAGTTAATCCAAACACCATGACAGCTTTTAATGATATTCTTGGACTTGAGGGTTCGGCCAGAATGAATCCAAATGGAGTATTCTTAGCAACAGCGATAGCTTCATGTATTGCTACTTTATTAATGGCCTTTTGTGCAAACTATCCTTTTGCTTTGGCTCCGGGAATGGGACTAAATGCATATTTTGCCTATACTGTAGTACTGAAAATGGGTTATTCCTGGCAGTTTGCATTAGCGGCAGTATTTGTAGAAGGTTTAATTTTCGTTCTTCTTTCATTAACAAATGTTCGAGAGGCTATATTTAACTCCATTCCTGCGACCTTAAAGCTTGCAGTCAGTGCTGGTATCGGACTGTTTATCGCCTTTATTGGTTTACAAAACGGAGGCATTGTTGAAAGTAATAGTGCTACAATGGTTCAGTTCCACGCTTTCCATGGAGATACTGTTACACAGACACAGAATGTAAGTGTTATTCTTGCTATCATTGGTGTTATTATTACTGCAATTCTTCTAATTAAAAATGTTAAGGGTGGTATACTACTTGGTATCCTTGCTACTTGGATTCTAGGAATCATATGCCAGCTTACTGGACTTTATGTCATTGACCCAGCAGCAGGATTCTTTTCCTTACTTCCTGACTTTTCTAAAGGGTTACAGTTATCCGCACTTGGTGATGTGGCCTTCAAATTAGATTTTACAAAGATGTTTTCTCTAGATTTTCTTATAGTAGTTTTTGCTTTCTTATTTGTAGATGTATTTGATACGCTTGGAACCTTAATTGGTGTTGCTTCCAAATCTAATATGTTGGATAAGGATGGAAAGCTGCCTAGGATTAAAGGTGCTCTTATTGCCGATGCAGTGGGAACAACAGCAGGAGCAGCACTAGGAACATCAACTGTAACGACTTTTGTAGAAAGCGCTACTGGAGTATCGGAAGGTGGAAGAACTGGACTGACAGCGTTTGTTGTAGCTGTGTTATTTGGTCTCTCTGTATTCTTATCTCCAATCTTCTTGGCAATCCCAGGATTTGCAACAGCACCTGCTCTTATCATTGTTGGTTTCTATATGATAAGCTCAATCCTTAAGATTGACTTTGAGGATATGGCAGAAGCAATACCAGCATTTATATGTATTATTGCTATGCCATTTACCTATAGTATATCCGAGGGTATCTCCTTTGGTGTTATTTCTTACGTAGTAATCAACCTGATTACAGGTAAGGCTAAAGACAAAAAGATTAGTATAGTGATGTATATATTGGCTGTGTTATTCATACTAAAGTATATATTTATGTAGTACTTATAGGAAATTAAAATCTATATTAAAATACCGGGATAGGAGATTAGGGGCCAATCCCGGTATTATTATAGCAATTGAGACAATTTTCCTTCTTGTTAGTTGTCGGCGGTTATTGATAAGAAATCTATAAAAGTTGGTGAAACAAATAGTAATATATGATTGATATTTTAATAGAAATACTGTATTATTAATAAGGTTAAAAAAATTAAATAGATTTATCCAAAAATCAAATCAAAGGAGAAAGATATGGGAGAGAAAACAATACACAAAAAAATCATACTTGGTCTTCAACATGTACTAGCTATGTTTGGTGCGACTGTATTAGTCCCCGCATTGACAGGGCTTGATACATCAATTACACTATTTTGTGCAGGAACAGGAACTTTGTTATTTCATTTAATAACAAAAAAGAAGGTTCCTGTTTTTTTGGGTTCAAGTTTTGCATTTATGGTTGGAATAATGGCTGTTATAGGCAATTCAAGAATTGGCGACCCGGATTTTCTATCAAAGCTGGCAGCTGTGAAGGGTGCATTAATTATTTCCGGATTAATCTACGCACTTTTTGCAATCCTAATAAAAGCGGTTGGTTATGAGAAGGTGAATAAGCTTTTGCCTCCAATCGTAACAGGACCAATTATTATTGTAATAGGTTTACGACTAAGTGGTACTGCAATAAATAG
>CAZMYP010000009.1:0-41699 GCA_964570535.1 uncultured Herbinix sp. | reverse complement strand
AATTCACTTAGAAGAATTATGCTCTCTTCACTACCTGGTGCTGCAGTAAGCCAAATAAAGATTGACGGAGTAGTTCATGAGTTCAGTGTTGTTCCTGGTATTAAGGAAGATGTCACTGAGATCATAATGAATATTAAGAATCTTGCAATCCATAACACAAGTGATACGAATGAGCCAAAGGTTGCTTATATCGAGGCTGAAGGCGAAGTAGTAGTTACAGCAGGGGATATACAAGCCGACCCGGATATCGAGATACTTAATCCAGACCAGGTGATAGCTACATTAAGTGGCGGCCCGGACAGCAGATTATACATGGAGCTTACTATAACAAACGGAAGAGGTTACGTCAGCGCTGATAAAAACAAAAAAGATGACCTGCCAATTGGTGTAATTCCAATTGACTCCATATATACTCCGGTAGAGCGTGTCAATCTATTTGTTGAAAACACCCGTGTAGGGCAGATTACTGACTTTGATAAGTTAACCTTAGATGTATATACAGATGGTACATTAGCACCTGATGAAGCACTTAGTTTGGCTGCAAAAGTCTTAAGCGTTCATCTGGATTCGTTCATAGATCTATCAGAGAATGCAAAAACAGCAGAAATCATGGTAGAGAAGGAAGATAACGAGAAGGAAAAAGTACTTGAGATGAATATTGACGAATTGGAATTATCCGTTCGCTCTTATAACTGCTTGAAGAGAGCAGGAATCAATACTGTTGAAGAGCTTACGAACAAGACTGCTGAGGATATGATGAAGGTAAGAAATCTTGGACGTAAATCTTTAGAGGAAGTATTGGCAAAACTGAAAGAGCTGGGTTTATCCTTAAGACAGAGCGATGACTAAATCAGTTTAGAGAGAATAATTCGAAGGAGGGAAAGACATGGCAGGTTATAGAAAGCTTGGCAGAACAGCAAGCCAGAGAAAAGCTTTACTTAGAAACCAGGTTACGAATTTATTATATCATGGTAAAATCGTTACAACTGAGGCCAAGGCAAAAGAGATTCGCAAAATTGCGGAAGGAATGATTGCACTTGCTGTAAAGGAAAAAGACAATTTTGAAACCGTTACTGTAAAAGCTAAGGTTGCACGTAAGGATAAAGACGGCAAAAGAGTTAAAGAAGTAGTCGATGGTAAGAAAGTTACCGTATTCGATGAAGTTGAAAAGTCTATTAAAAAAGACAGCTCTACCCGTCTGCATGCAAGAAAACAGATGATGAAATATCTGTATCCTATTACTGAGGTACCTGAGGATAAAGCTGGTAAGAAGAGAAATACAAAATCTATCAACTTATCTGATGTACTATTTGAAGAAGTTGCACCAAAGTATGCAAATCGTAATGGTGGTTATACCAGAATAGTTAAAATTGGACCACGTAAGGGCGATGCAGCAATGGAAGTACTAATCGAATTAGTTTAATTTTATTATTCAGGAGACGTACAGCTTACACAAGTGAACGTCTTCTTTTTTATATAATAGGAAAGTATGTAATCCTTGACGTATCACTATTTGATGGTATATACTTCATAGAAGTTAGTTTGTTAAAATATCTAGATGAACAGTATAGAAACGAGGAAGTATTATGGACATGATCAAGATATCTGATCTGGCATTTGAATATATTAGAAGAGATGAAGAGGGCAATGTTGAAGCTATTAACAGGGCCATAGATGGAGTTACCTTGGATGTTAAAAAGGGTGAATTCATCGCTATTCTTGGAGCTAACGGTTCAGGTAAATCAACTCTTGCAAAGCATATAAATGCAATACTATATCCAACTGAAGGAGCAATATGGGTGAATGGGTTAAATACCTCAGAGGATAAAAATCTATGGGAAATTCGTAGATCTGCAGGTATGGTGTTTCAGAATCCTGATAATCAGATAATTGCTACAGTTGTAGACGAGGACGTTGGCTTTGGACCAGAGAATCTGGGTGTACCTACAGAAGAAATATGGCAGAGAGTAGAGGAAAGCCTAAAAGCAGTTGGTATGCTAGAATACAGGAATCATTCTCCTAACAAGCTGTCAGGAGGACAAAAGCAGAGGGTGGCTATAGCTGGCATTATGGCTATGAAGCCTCAGTGTATAGTCCTTGATGAGCCAACTGCCATGTTGGATCCTGATGGACGTAAAGAGGTTATATCTACTGTTCATAGACTTAATAAACAGGAGAAAATAACTGTTATTTTAATTACTCACCATATGGATGAGGTAATAGATGCGGATAAGGTATTCATAATGGAACATGGCAAGATAGTAATGGAGGGAACGCCAAGAGAAGTATTTTCAAGGGTTGATGACATAAAAAGCTACCGACTTGATGTTCCACAGGTAACAGAGCTAGCTTATGAATTAAGAAAGTCTGGACTGGATCTTCCCGAAGGAATATTATCGGTGGAAGAGTTTGTAGAGGCCATGGACAAATACAAGAGTAAATAATTGGGATTTATTAAGATGGTAGGTGATTATTATGCAGATAAAATTTGAGAATATAGATTATGTATACAGCAGTGGAACAACTTTTGAAAAACATGCCCTAAACAATATAAATCTTGAGATTCAAAAGGGAGAATTTATTGGTTTAATTGGTCATACTGGTTCAGGTAAATCAACTCTGGTTCAACATATGAATGGACTGATAAAGGCCACCAGCGGAAAGATATACTACAATAGTCAGGACATCTACCAAAAAAATTATAATATGCGTACTCTTAGAAGCATGGTTGGTTTGGTATTTCAATATCCAGAGCATCAGCTTTTTGAGACTACTGTATATAAGGATGTTCGTTTTGGACCTAAAAATCTTGGCCTTGATAAGCTGGAGGCAGATCTTCGTACCTATGAGGCCCTAAAGATGGTGGGTCTAGGAGAGGACCTGTATGAAGCATCTCCATTTGAACTTTCCGGAGGTCAAAAAAGAAGGGTAGCCATAGCTGGAATTCTTGCAATGCAGCCAGAGGTGTTGGTGCTTGATGAACCTACAGCAGGGCTAGACCCCAGAGGAAGAGATGAAATTCTAGACCAGATAGCGCAGCTTCATAAGGAAAGCAATATAACAGTAATTCTGGTTACACACAGTATGGAGGATGTAGCAAATTATGTCGACCGTATTTTGGTTATGAATCGAGGTAGTTTGATTATGGACCAGGAAACTGAGAAGATATTCTCTAGATATAAGGATTTAGAAGAGATACATTTGGCAGCACCTCAGGTTACCTATGTTATGAATGGATTAAGGGATAAGGGCTTTCCTGTTAATACAGAAGCAACTACTGTATCAGAAGCCAAGGAAGAGATATTAAAGGGACTTAATAGATTGGCATAGGCCTTGTTAGTTCTTTATATAGCTAGGAAAGAGAGCGGGTTATGATTCGAGACGTTACGATAGGACAATATTATCCGGCGGATTCTATATTACATCGCCTAGATCCCAGATTGAAGCTTAGTGGGACTTTTATATTTATAATATCAATATTTTTGTTCAAGACTTTTTATGGTTATATTGCTGTTGCGTTTTTCTTGGCATCAGTTATTAAGCTATCTAAGGTCCCCTTTAAATTTATATTACGGGGACTTAAAGCAATAATAGTCATACTTTTATTTACTATGACCTTTAATTTGTTTCTTACCCAGGGAGATACTTTGCTTAAGCTGGGATTTTTGAAGATTACAAAGCAGGGACTTCACTCTGCCTTATTTATGGGTTTTAGGCTGACCTTTTTGATTCTAGGCTCATCCTTAATGACCTTTACTACAACTCCTAATCAGCTAACTGACGGCCTAGAACGTTTATTATCCCCACTGCGTCGTATTAAGGTGCCAGTTCATGAGATAGCAATGATGATGTCAATTGCACTTCGTTTTATACCTATTTTGTTGGAGGAAACTGATAAGATAATGAAGGCTCAGATGGCAAGAGGTGCTGATTTTGAATCAGGAGGCATTATTAAGAGAGCTAAGGGATTAGTACCATTATTGGTGCCATTATTCGTATCAGCATTTAGAAGAGCCAATGACCTTGCCATGGCCATGGAAGCCAGATGCTACCGTGGAGGCCGGGGCAGAACCAAGATGAAGCCACTAAAATATGTGGCTAGAGATTATATAGCCTACTTAATTATAGGATTGTATATTGCAGCTGTTATTGTAGTTAGACTTACTGAGAAGAATTTACCCCCTATACTATAAGGAAAATAATAACTAATGCCTGGGATTGCATAAGAATGTGGTGCATTTATGAAGAGAATTAAGTTGGAAATTGCATATGACGGAACAAGCTATTATGGATGGCAGGTTCAGCCAGGAAGGATTACTGTAGAGGGAGTTATAATAAAGGCCTTAACAGAGCTTTTACAGGAAGACATCGCGCTTATAGGTGCAAGCCGAACAGATTCCGGTGTCCATGCCTTAGGTAATGTGGCTGTATTTGACACTGACAGCAGAATACCCACAGAGAAAATCTGCTACGCCTTAAATCAGCGACTTCCTTGGGACATTAGGGTTCAAACCTCTGTGGAGGTCCCTGGAGATTTTCATCCCAGAAGGGTTAGAAGCAAGAAAACCTATGAGTATATTATTTTGAATAAGAGTATATCTATACCAACACAAAGGCTCTATACTTATTTTGTATATAGTGATTTGGACCTTGCTTCAATGGATAGAGCAGCACAGTATCTCGTGGGTGAGCATGATTTTAAAAGCTTTTGCTCTATAAAGACACAGGCATCCGACACTATAAGAAGAATATATAGCTTAAAGGTTGATAAGGATGATTACAATATAAAGATAAGAGTTACTGGTAGTGGCTTTTTATATAATATGGTTCGTATTATTGTAGGAACATTACTTGAGGTAGGTAAGGGTGCAAAAGACCCAGAGGATATGGATAAGATATTAAAGGGGTTAGACAGAGGTCTGGCTGGTCCAACAGCACCTGCCCTGGGATTAACCTTAATAAATATAGAATATGATATGAATACTTATAAAGCAGGGGAGTGATAGTTATTTTTAACTTTTCGACTGATTTACAATCTATTAATGATACATCAATATTACTGAGACTGGTTTTAGCTGTGATATTGGGTGGTATAATAGGATTCGAGAGAGGAAGATCTGGCCGTCCAGCTGGTCTTAGGACTCATATCCTAGTGTGCCTTGGGGCAGCCCTTGCCATAATGACTAATCAATATATATATGAAGTGTATGGTGTAAGTGATCCAACTAGGATGGCTGCTCAGGTTATTTCAGGAATAGGTTTCCTGGGAGCTGGAACTATACTTGTTACTGGAAGGCATCAGGTAAAGGGCCTTACTACGGCAGCAGGACTATGGGCAACAGCCTGTATGGGTCTGGCAATAGGTATAGGTTTTTATAAGGCAGCTATAGTTGCTTGTATATTAATTGCATTTACGACAGTGGTATTGCATAGGTTCGATAATTTCTTGATATCAAAATCAAGAATTATGGATATATATATAGAATTATCAAATTCAATTCCTATCACCTCGGTACTGGAATCAATAAAAAGCTTAAAGATAGATATTGAATCAATTGAAATAGTTAAACCTACTTATGGAGCTAATGCCCAGATTGCTGCTATTATGACCATTAGGTTAAAGCAAAAGAAGGCAAGATTAGATGCCATGGCTAAGATATGTGGTGTGGAGGGTATAGAATATGCTGAAGAAATATAAGAAAAATAATTAGAAAAGCATATGGAATTGAATAATAATACATCAACTCCCCTATCCTCATTAATAAAGGTATAGGGGTGTGTTTTTGCAGGTAAGCATTTATTATTTTCGGTTATTTATTCACTAAGATGTATGGTCTTAAGTTTCCATCTTCCTGAGAAATAGAACCAGAAATTAAGAAGGATTGAGGCTACGGTTGCCAGGGGTACCGCCAAGCCAACTCCGAATAACCCCAGGTCTAAGACATTGCTAAGTATATAAGCCATGGGCATTCTTATAATGATTCCTGAAAGGATATTGCTAAAGAGGGAATATGTAGTATGACCTGCACCGATAAATAGACCATTCATGCTGAACGCAATCGGTACAAGCATATAATCAATGCTAAAGGCTTTTAGATAGGGCAGACCTACACGGATCATTTCATCATCCTCTGCAAAAATTCCTAATATCTCTGCCGGAAATAATAGAGTAAGTGCATATATGGTATAGGAAATCACAGAGGATATTAACATACCCGTCAGTAAGGTTTTCTTTGCCCTATCCTCTCGCCCTGCACCTAGGTTCTGGGCACACATGGTTGAGATGGCTGCATTCATGGCAATTGCAGGCAGAATAGCAAATCCATTATATTTTCCAACTGCTCCCACAGCAGCTGATGCAGTCACGCCAATTGAGTTAACTAGCGTGGTCATAAATAGGAAGGAGAAGCTGGAGATAAGATATTGTGCTGAAATAGGTACACCCAGCCTCAAAATTGCCCTTAGCTGCCCACCATCTATGCCAAAGGACTTGATATTAAATTTAAATACGAATTTCTTCTTGGTAAGATAAATGATACATAGAATCATACTTAAGCCCTGTGATATGACAGTTGCAATACCAGCCCCTGTTGCTCCCATATTAAAAGGACCAATCAATAATAGGTCTAAACCTATATTAGTAAAGCAGGCAATTGTAATAAAATATAAGGGACTCTTGCTATCCCCCATGCCACGCATAATAGCGCTAAGTGCGTTGTAACCAAAGATAAATAAGGTTCCTAGTGCAGTTATATTTAGATAATTGCTTGCCTCTTGAAATGATTCCGCTGGTGTTTTAATTAATTTAAGAATTGGTACATGTAGTGCCAACATAAGAACCGTCATTACAACAGCTGTTATAGCCAATATGGTAAAGAGGGTACCAATAATCTTCTGGAGCTTTTGGGTCTTTTCGGCTCCCACGGATTGAGCGACTAGGACAGTAGCACCTGCACATAGGCCCATGGCAAGGTTTGTCATAATCATAGTAATCTGTCCTCCGATATTAACACCGGACATACTCACTGTTCCATTAATCTGTCCGACTATAACCATATCAGCCACACTATATAAGGTTTGAATTAAATTTGAGATAATAAAGGGAAGAGCAAAACGGATTAATTGTTGAACCACGCTGCCTTTTGATAGATTATTTTCCTTGTACATTATACTTGTCCTTAGCTTTCTTATTATTTTTAATATTCAATACGGTATATAATATCATAATATTCTTCAAATTACTACAAGGAGTCAATGAGGGTCAATGAGGAGTCAATGATAAGAAATATATGGTTGCCAATTAAAAATATTGGTGGTATAATAAATCTCACTATATTTTGGTGGTTTTAATATTTATACATACTTTTTACTTAGGAACATATTATAACAAATCAAAAAAGAAAAAATGAAAGGATCTGATGAATTGGGACTAGTGTAGACACAATTACACTGTTTATAATTAAGAAGTACAGTGTGATATATCGACTCCGTAATTAATATGTTTTTGCGGTTTGCATTTTTAATAACTAATATTTATATTAATTAGGAGGATTTAATATGATGAATTATAAGAGATATCAGAAGAACCCAGTAATTGAGTTATCTAAAAGACAATGGCCTAGTAATGAAATAAATAAGGCTCCATTATGGTGCAGTGTGGATTTAAGAGACGGAAACCAAGCATTAATTGAGCCAATGGTTGTGGAAGAGAAGGTTGAATTTTTTAATCTACTGGTCAAATTGGGATTGAAGGAAATCGAGGTAGGTTTTCCATCAGCATCACAAATTGAATTTGATTTCTTAAGACAACTAGTGGATAGAAAGCTTATTCCTGAAGATGTTACTATACAGGTGCTTGTTCAGTGTAGAGAGCATTTGCTTAAGAGAACCTTTGAAGCTTTGGAGGGTTTGCCAAGAGCCATAGTTCATATCTATAATTCCGTGTCCGTGTTACAGCGTGACGTGGTATTTAATATGAGCAAGGAAGAGATAAAGAAGATTGCAATTGAGGGAACAAAACTAGTTAAGGAATATGCTAAGGAATTTCCTGGGAAAATAATCTTAGAGTATTCACCTGAGAGCTTTACAGGAACTGAGTTAGACTATGCTCTTGAGGTTTGTACTGCTGTTATTGATACCTGGGAGCCAACTCCTGAGAATAAGATAATTATCAACCTTCCTTCAACAGTAGAGATGAATACCCCTAATGTTTACGCCGATCAGATTGAATGGATGAACAGAAACTTTAAGAATAGAGAAAGTATTATCTTAAGTGTGCATCCTCATAATGACCGTGGTACCGGTATTGCAGCCACTGAGCTAGCACTTTTGGCTGGTGCAGATAGGGTAGAGGGTACTTTATTTGGTAACGGGGAAAGAACAGGTAATGTAGATATTCTTACCATTGCTTATAACATGTTTTCTCAAGGAATAGATCCTCAACTGGATTTATCTAGTATCAATGATATTATAGATATATATGAAAGATTAACTAAAATGAAGGTTCATGATAGGCATCCATATGCCGGCAAACTGGTATTTACCGCATTTTCAGGTTCGCATCAGGATGCAATTAATAAGGGTATGCGTGCTATGAAGGAACGAGATAGCCAAATATGGGCAGTTCCTTATCTTCCCATTAATCCATCGGATATTGGACGAAGCTATGAACCTATTGTTCGTATTAACAGCCAATCCGGTAAGGGTGGTGTAGCCTTTATTATGGAGACATATTTTGGATACAAGCTACCCAAGGGTATGCATAAGGAGTTTGCTGATATAATTCAGTCTATATCTGAAAAACAGGGTGAAGTTGCTCCTGAAGAAATTATGGATGAATTTCAGAAGAATTATATTGATAGAAAAGAACCTCTACACTTTAGAAGATGTAAGTTTGAGGATATATCTGATCATGAGGATGGATGTACCCATACTACTATATATTATACAGATCATGGTGTTGAGAAATTCTTTGAAGCTACAGGTAACGGACCGATTGATGCTGTTCAGAAGGGTTTACAGGATGAGCTTAATATCAATATCAAGATTCTTGACTATAACGAGCATGCTCTTAGTGGTGGTGCAGCTGCTAAGGCAGCGGCTTATATTCATATGCTAGATATGTCAACAGGAAATACGACCTTTGGTGTTGGAGTAAGCTCCAACATTACCAGAGCCTCCATAAGGGGTATCTTTAGTTCCTTAAACCGCTTAGGAATAAGAAAATAGATTAAATAGTATTATAATATGACCATATAAATTAAACTTAGGGGCTAATGCTGTTATCCGCATTAGCCCCTTTATAGGGTCTTGATTTTTGATTATATTAATCCAAAGAGAATAATGGGCTTTACTTATGAAGAGGTTATTGATAATATAAAAAACATAAATACAATAAAGTCAGAATATAATTTAAGATATGAGAAATTTTATGATGGATTTTGTGGATGGTAAGATGGACAGACATCAAAAAAAGTGGTAGAATCGGTATTTAAGACAAGCAAATAATATTATGATAAACGGCAGGTATAAATGTGAATAGGATAATTAGTAATTTTAAAAAATATAGGTATCTCTTATTTGAGCTAACAAAAAAGAATATTAAGCTAAAGTATAGGAGGTCCTATCTTGGTATACTATGGACACTATTGGAGCCAATTTTAACAACCTTCGTATTAACCCTGGTTTTTGTTGGTATGCGTGGTAATAAGGATGTTACCTTTCCTGTATATATTTTAACTGGACGACTTTTGTATTCGTTTTTTTCTCAATCGACTAAGCAGGCTATGAAATCCATTCGTAATAATAGTGGAATGATTAAGAAGGTGTATGTACCAAAGTATATCTATCCCTTATCCAATATTTTGTCTTCTTATATAATCTTTATGATATCCATGTTCGTACTGCTTGGAGCCATGATTATATTTAAGATTAATCCAACAAGATATTTGTTAAATGCAATAATACCACTATCAATTATTTTAGTACTCAGTCTTGGTATGGGTTTGATTTTATCAACCTTGGCAGTATTCTTTCGAGATATGGAATATCTTTGGGATGTTGTTCTAATGTTGATTATGTATACTTCGGCTATATTTTACAATATAGATGTTATAGGAACATCCAAATGGATATTATATTTTAATCCTATTTATCATATAATTGTTAATTTTAGAAATTCTATTTTTGGCTATCCCCTAGATATGAAAGCTTTATTGATATCAGCTAGCTATAGCATTTTTTCACTGATTATTGGTATCTTATTATTTTATAAGAAGCAGGACAAGTTTATTTTAAATATTTAGGAAGAAACAGATGATCTTTATATTAATAGATCTGATATGGAGGATATAGTGGGCAAAGAGGTAATAAGGGTTGATGATGTAAGTATGAGATTTAACCTAATGGAAAAGAAGGTTGATAACTTTAAAGAATATGTTATTAAGCTTCTTAAAAATGAACTGAGGTACCAGGAATTCTGGGCCCTTAAAAACATATCATTTACAGTTAATCAAGGTGAACGCCTGGGCATCATTGGTTTAAATGGTGCGGGCAAAAGCACCCTTTTGAAGATAATAGCAGGAGTACTTAAGGCATCTGAGGGTAAGCTCTCAATAAGGGGTAAGATTGTTCCCTTATTGGAGCTAGGAGCTGGGTTTGACGCCCAGTATACAGGTGCTGAGAATATCTATCTGTATGGGGCAGTCCTAGGTTATCCCAAGGATTTTATAAATGAAAAATTTAGTGAGATAGTAGAATTTTCTGAGCTGGGTGATTTTATAAATGTACCTGTAAAGAATTATTCATCAGGAATGAAGGCAAGGCTTGGTTTTTCTATAGCCACCATTATGGATCCTGAAATCCTCATTTTGGATGAGGTTCTATCAGTAGGAGATGCAAAATTTAGAAAAAAGAGTGAGCAGCGAATACTTGAGATGTTTGATAAGGGGGTTACTGTATTGTTTGTATCCCATTCTATTGAGCAGGTCAAAAGAATATGTGATCGAGCTATTATTCTTGATAAGGGTATCTTAATTGCAGACGGACCAGTTGAAGAAATAAGTGCTAAATATGGAGCGGACTATATCGGTGTTGACACTAAAGCAAAAAAGAAGAAGAAAAAGAAGAAAAAACCTGTTATCGAAGGAGAAAAGGGAGAATAAAGAAGGATATGAAGAAGGTTATCACTTATGGAACTTACGATCTTTTACACGTAGGACATATTAATTTGTTAAGAAGAGCCAGGGAACTGGGAGATTACTTAATAGTAGTATTATCATCGGATGAATTTAATGCAATTAAAAATAAAAAGGCCTATCATAGCTATGAGGATCGTAAGATTATATTGGAGTCAATCTGCTATGTTGATGAGGTAATACCAGAGTATACTTGGGAACAGAAAATCAAGGATGTTGTTGATAATAATGTAGATGTATTTGTAATGGGTGATGACTGGGCTGGTAAGTTTGATTTCCTTCAGGAATATTGCGAGGTCATATATCTTCCTAGAACAGAGGGTATATCTACTACTAAGATAAAAAAAGATCTTAACAAATAGATAATTTATCTTAGTTAATTTGGAAGGGTACGGTATTTGGTATGGATATAATGAAAAAGATGGTCTTAACCTTCTATAAATTTATGATCAAGATCCTACCTGTAAATCATAGAATTATACTTTTTGAAAGTAATCTGGGAAGAAATTATACCGGAAACCCCAAGGCGATTTATGAAGAAATGATTTGCCTGGGACTTGATAAAAAGTATAGATGCTATTTTATACTTGATGATATGACTACTAAAATACCTGGAGCGGCTAAGAAGATAAAGAAAAACCGGCTTCAGTATTTTTATTATTTTGCCAAGGCAGGAATTTGGATTAGCGATTCAAGGTTTCCCAAGTATATTATTAAGCGGAAGGAATGTGTATACATACAGACCTGGCATGGGACACCCCTTAAGAAGCTTGCCCTAGACTTAAATGCTGTATTTATGTCTGGTGAGACCAGTCTAGAGGATTATAAGAGAAACTTTTATAATAATGTACAGACCTGGGATTATTTGATTTCCCAGAATAGTTATTCTAGTGATATTTTCAGAAGAGCCTTTGGATTTAAAGAAAAAATTCTTGAGATAGGATATCCTAGAAATGATATTCTCTTTAAAAAGAACAATAATGAAGAAATAAATAAGCTTAAGGAAAGCCTAGGACTTCCAAAGGACAAGCGGATTATTCTTTACGCACCTACCTGGAGGGATAATGCTTATTATAGTAACAGCATGTATAAATTCAATTCTGGTCTAGATTTTGTTAAGCTTATGAATGAAATGAAGAAGGATACTGTATTAATTGTAAAGTATCACTATCTAATAATGGACCAAATTGATTGGTCGCCTTATAAGGGCTTTATCTATAGCTTTGATAGTAGCTATGATATTTCCCTTTTATATCTGGTATCTGATATGCTGGTAACTGACTATTCATCAGTAATGTTTGATTATAGCATACTTAAAAGACCGATTCTTTTTTACTGTTATGACTTAAATGAATATATGAATACACTTAGAGGTTTTTATTTTGACCTTATAAAAGAAGCTCCCGGACCGGTGGTAGAGTCAACAGGGGACCTTATTCAGTCAATAAAGGATTATGACTATAGACTATATGAGGACAGGTATGAAGCCTTTATTAGAAAGTACAACCATGCTGATAAGGGCACAGCCTCTAGGGAAATAATTGATTTGATTTGTAATTAAACGTAACTATCAAGGTACTGAACAGTTACAATTAAGGTTATTAGGAGTGGTTAAAGATGCTAAAGTCCATAGGATATTATATATTTGCATTTAATTATAATATATGCAGGCTTTTTCCTGTAGAGGATAAAAGGGTGTTTTGCATTATGACCCATGATGATGGAGAGGATAGCAATGTCAGCCTTCTAATCAGAGAGCTAAAAAAACATAATAAATATAGCTTTAGCTATATTACTAAGACAGAAACGGGATCTGTAAAAGGCTTAAAAAGTGTAAGTAAGCTTTTATCATTTTTTATATTAAAGCCTTATTATTTGGCCAGGTCAAGGGTTGTGCTAATGGATAATGTGTTTATTCCAATGGCCTTTTTAAGAGTTAAGAAGAGGTCTTTAGTTGTACAACTATGGCATGGTACGGGAACTATTAAGAAGTTTGGCCAGGATGCTAATACTGGAAGACTAAGGATGCTTGAAGAAAAGGCAAATCGTAATATAACACATCTAATAGTTAATAATAAACAAACGGCAAAACTTTATGCTAAGGTTTTTGGTATTGATATTAGTAGGGTGT
Source organism: uncultured Herbinix sp. (assembly GCA_964570535.1). Lineage (GTDB taxonomy): Bacteria > Bacillota > Clostridia > Lachnospirales > Lachnospiraceae > Mobilitalea. The sequence goes on along the minus strand of CAZMYP010000009.1, from coordinate 28,373 downwards.
ATCCACTAGGCCTTCCAAAAACAGACGATATTCTAGAACGAATATGGAAAATAGATAGGGACGGGGCTAATAGGGACAAGAATATAGTATATGAAAGAAATGGTTTAGCCCATAATCAAAAGCTTATCCTGTATGCACCCACCTTCAGGGATTCTGACCTTAGCTGTGAGACCTTAATAAAGCAGGTTGAGGAATTGGCAGAACAGCTACCAAGTGATTATATATTAGGACTAAGACTACATCCCTTTGTAGCCCAGATGACCAAAAGGAAGGGTATTAAGGGGGTATGTGACTTATCCAATGAGAGGAGCTTAGCGGCTCTTATAATGGCTTCTGACCTCTTGATAACCGACTACTCATCAATAATATTCGAATACTGTATTACTGAAAAGCCAATTATATTCTTTGCTTTTGATTTGGAGGAGTTCTCAGAGCATGGACGGGGGTTTTATGAAAGCTATGAAACCTATGTACCAGGGCCCATTGCAAGAACTCCTAAGGAAATAATAGATATAATCAAGGAAGCTAATTATTCTATAGAACAAATAAGGAGCTTTAAGGCTAATAATTTCACTAATATAGATGGTAAGGCAGGGGAAAGAATTATTAAGCTCCTAGACTAGTAGGCGTTCTTATTAATAAAACCTTTAAAAATAGTAAAGAACATAATTTTAATATCAAAGAACAAGGTCCAATTCTCAATGTAATATAGATCGTGTTCAATTCGTTTGGTTATTGAGGTATCGCCTCTATAACCATTTATCTGTGCCCAGCCAGTAAGCCCTGGGGGAACCTGATGCTTTATCATATATCTTGGTATAACTTCTTTGAACTTCTCTACAAACTGAGGCCGTTCAGGTCTTGGACCAACAAGACTCATATCACCAATAAGGATATTGAAAAGCTGTGGTAGCTCGTCTATGCTTGTCCGCCTTATGAATTTACCAAAGTTAGTTACCCTAGGATCGCAATTGGTTGTCCAGCCATTCTCTTCTTCCTCCTCAGTTTGGAGAGTCATAGATCTAAACTTATACATTTTAAAGTTTTTATTATTCTTACCAACCCTAATCTGTGAGAAGACCACAGGACCCTTTGAGGTCAGTTTGGTTAATATAGCCACAATTATCATTGGAAGAGCACAAATGATTAGGCCAATAATAGAGCCAACAATATCTACAATCCTTTTGCTTACCCAATTAAAAGTATTACTTAGGGGTACATTCCTAATATTTATTACGGGCAGGCCATATAAATCTTCTGTATACGGCTTTGTAGGAATAAAATTATTGTAATCTGGTATAAATTTTGTATGGACACCTGATTTTTCACAAGTTGATACAAGCTTCTCTAATTGATCGTATTCATTTATACTTATGGTAATGGCTATTTCATCCAAAGACATTTTAGTAATGTATTCCTCTAGCTGTTCCAGTCTTCCTATTACGGGTACCTTTTTGTATTTTGTACCAATCTCCATATTATCATCCAGTATACCGTGAATATAATAGCCCCATTGTGGGTTGGCAAATATTCGGTCAATATATGCTTCGGATGCACGACTGTATCCTACTAGGATAACATGCTTAAGGTTATAGCCCTTTCTACGAGCAACTCTTAAGGCCTTAGCAATTGACATCCTAGCAAAGGTGCATAAAATAACATTGATTGTAGTAAACATACCTAGAAAGGCTCTTGATATATCTCCTTCATCAATCATATATAGATAGAAGAAATAGAAGGATAATCCTAGGACATTTGAATAGGCTACATGGAAAAACTCGGTCCACCTTCTCTTCCCGCGTTTTGGGGTATATAATTTTGCCTGATTGTAAACAAATAGATATAATGGAACTAGAAAGTATAAGCTTCTAGCATACACATCTAAGGAATAGAAGGTCCCTTTTTCTACAATAAAAATACGAAGATTAGTGAGCGGGCTAAAAAATCTCAGGTAATATGCAATTAAAAAAGAAATAATTATTATTCCTGCATCCATTAATATATGAAGCCGATTCAGTGTTTTTTGGTTATCCTTAATCAAGCCGTAACCCTCCTTAGCCATGAAGTTTTTATTTTACTTGGTCATATTAGCTTATCTACTATAATACATGATTGAATATGAAACAACAAATATTTTTTGAATTCTTCACATTTTTTACACAAAATACTGTTACACTTTGACTAAAGTTATTTGGAAGGAGAATTATTATGGATGAATACGGTAAAAACAATATAAATCAAACCTTTGAAGCGCCAGAGGGCAGTAACAATCAGGCCACTCCTGAATATATCAATCAGGCTACACCTGGATATATTAATCAGGCCAGACCAGAATATAGTTTTTGGGCTGAAAATGTGATGACTACCCCTAGCTATGAATATAGTCAAGAAAACAAGACACCTCGAGTGGAGGAGAAACATAATAATAAAAAGGGTAGCAAGAAGGTTGTTTCCTTTTTGTTTAAGGCAGTAATGTTTGGAATCCTGGCTGGGATAGCTTTTGTAGGTATACAATATCTATATTATAATCTTAATTCGGAAGCCTTTAATAAAAATGATAGCTATATTTTAGGGGCTGCTGATAAGGAGGTCGTTTCTGATGCCAAGCTAAAGGTTGAAAGTACTGAGCAAGGGACAGTCAGCAGAGCGACTGAGTCCGTAGTTATGAAGGTGGCTGAGCAAACAATGCCCTCTATAGTATCTATTACCAGTATTTCCACTAGTACAGATATCTGGTTTGGAACTGAATATCCCAATGAAGGTAGTGGCTCGGGAATAATTGTTGGCAAGGATGAGAAGGAATTATTAATAGCAACAAATAACCATGTAGTAGATGGAACAGATAAGATAACAGTAAGATTTATTGATGATTCCCAGGTGGAGGCAGTAATTAAAGGAACAGATGCCAAGGCTGATCTTGCAGTTATTTCAGTGGATTTGGAGAATATGGAGCAGACCACCCTAGATGCAATTAAAATAGCTGAGCTTGGTAATTCTGATGATATTAAGGTTGGAGAAATGACAATAGCAATAGGTAATGCCTTAGGATATGGGCAAGCACTTACTGTAGGATATGTCAGTGCTAAGGATAGAAAGATAGAAGTTTCAGATAATTATAATTATAATACCATGGTTCTTTTACAAACTGATGCCGCAATTAATCCTGGCAATAGTGGAGGAGCATTGTTAAATATTAAGGGCGAGGTTATAGGAATTAATACTGTTAAGTTTGCTGATTTCAATGTTGAGGGCATGGGCTATGCTATTCCCATATCAAGAGCAACTCCAATTATTAATGAGCTTATGAATCGTGAAATTCTGAAGCCGGAGGAGCAGGGCTTTCTTGGAGTTGCAGTTTCGGATGTTACAGAGGATGTATCTGAACGATTTGGAATGCCCATGGGCGTATATATTTCAGAAGTAGTAAAGGATAGTGCCGCAGATAAAGCTGGCTTATATGAAGGAGATATTATACAATCTATAAATGGTGTGGAGCTTACCTCCGGAGTACAGCTAAGAGAGCTAGTATCAAGTATTCGTGTTGGCACAAATATAGAAATAAAGTTTATGCGTCATATGAATGAGGGCTATAAGGAGCAGACGGCTACAGTAACACTTGGAGCTAAACAATAGAAGATAGCACTTGCGTGTATTGTATTTAGCCTGCAAGTAGGAAGGAACGAAGGATGAGTAATAACAATGATGATTTAAAGGATAAAAAGAATATTGAGGATTCTGACAATAAGCAGGGCAAAGCCGAAGAGGTATGTAATCTTTGCAGACGACCAGAAAGCGTTACAGGAAAGCTGATTAAGATACCTAACCAGATAAATATTTGTTCTGAATGTATGCAAAAGACCTTTGATGTTATTAACACAGGGGATAATCCCTATATGAATTTTATGGGTATTTCACCCTCAATGCTTGGAATGAATACCATGGGCAATGCTCCCAAAAATGATACTCAAAGGGATGCGAAGAAGGATAAAAAAGAGAAGGGTGAGGAATCTGACCAGAAGAAGATACCCTTACCCCATATAATTAAGGCCAACCTGGATGAATATCTTATTGGCCAGGAGCATGCCAAGAAGGTTGTATCTGTAGCTGTATATAATCATTACAAAAGAATTCATAAGGAATCTCCTGATAGTGTGGAAATTGAAAAATCCAATATGCTTATGATTGGGCCTACAGGAAGTGGTAAAACCTATTTGGTCAAGACCCTAGCAAAGCTACTTGATGTACCTCTTGCCATCACCGATGCCACTTCCTTGACCGAAGCGGGCTATATTGGTGACGATGTGGAGAGTGTAATATCAAAGCTTCTTCAGGCAGCAGGAAATGATGTAGAAAAGGCAGAACGTGGAATTGTGTTTATTGATGAGATAGATAAAATTGCAAAGAAGCGTAATACCAATAGTCGTGATGTTAGTGGCGAATCTGTGCAGCAGGGCTTACTAAAGCTATTGGAGGGAAGTGATATAGAGGTACCTGTTGGTGCTTCATCAAAGAATGCAATGGTTCCCCTTAAGGTGATAAACACTGAGAATATATTGTTTATCTGTGGTGGTGCATTTCCTGAGCTTGACAAGATAATTAAGGCAAGACTTAATAAACAAAGTTCCATAGGCTTTCATGCTGATTTGAAGGATAAACATGATAATGATATTAATTTACTGCAGAAGGTTTCCCTAGATGATTTAAGAGAATATGGTATGCTACCTGAGTTTTTGGGAAGACTGCCTATCTTATACACCCTAGATGGACTGACTAAGGATATGCTAATTAAGGTTCTTACTGAGCCGCGGAATGCTATTTTAAAACAATACCAAAGCCTTCTTGCAATGGATGAGGTGGGGCTGACCTTTGATGACGGAGCCCTAGAAGCAATTGCTGAAAGAGCAATGAAGAAAAAGACAGGAGCCAGGGCATTAAGGGCTATTTTAGAAGAGGTTATGTTGGATATTATGTATGAGATTCCCAAGGATGATAATATAGGGTCAGTAATTATTACCAAGGATTACATAGAAGGTTCTGGTGTTCCCGTTATAGAGATGAGAGGGGTTGCAAAGCAGAATGTTATTGCTACAGGGTCCTACACCTGAGACAATTATGCAGACCATAGAGGCATGAGCAGATGCTATCACATACACTCCCCCTACCAGTGGTGAACTCTTTAAGGCTATGATGAATAAATATCGTATTGAAAATTAATTGATAGATTGAGAGGTATAGTTATGACTAAGTGGGATAGGCTGTTACGACTGAATAAACCGATAAAGGTTACTCAGATAAACAAGGATACCACCTCAAAGGAAGAGGAGGAGTATGAGCTTGTAGAAATGGAGATCCTGCCAAATAAAATTATATGTCCAGATTGCGGGGGGATTACCATAGAGGGCTTGGAGTTTTGTGATAAATGTGGTGGAGAATTATAGTATTGTATAATACCTAAATATTTATTGACAAAAGATTTATTCAAGGTTATTATAGAGACTAGAATAAAGACGTTCGAAATGTACGACAGATTATTACTCTGTTAATTCATAGGTAACGTCTTATTTATACAACTAACAGGCCATCAAATTAATACGTTAAAGTAACATATTGTTCTTGGCCTTGATTTTAACGGGAGGAATTTTTATGAAAAAGAGGATGATTGCTCTACTATTGATCTTAAGCATAGTTATGCTTGGTTTAGTCGCTTGTGGAACAAAAGACAATGCTGCCGAAGGAAAAAAATTCTACATAGGTGGAATTGGTCCTATAACCGGTAAAGCTGCAGTGTATGGGCAGCATGTTATGAATGCTGCTGAGATAGCTGTTAAGGAAATTAACGCTGCAGGTGGTATTAATGGTGCAATGATTGAATTTAGATTTGAGGATGATGAACATGATCCTGAGAAATCTGTCAATGCATACAACACTCTAAAGGACTGGGATATGCAGATTCTTATGGGAACAGTTACATCAAATCCAAGTAATGCAGTTAAAGAAGAAACCTATTCTGACAGAGTATTCATGCTGACTCCTTCTGCTTCTGCACCTGAAGTAGTTCAATATGACAATGCTTTCCAGGTTTGCTTTACAGACCCTAACCAAGGTATGGCATCAGCAAAGTATATTGCTAATAAAGGGCTTGCTACCAAGGTAGCTGCTATTTATAACAGCTCTGATGTATACTCAACAGGTATATATGAGAAATTTGCATCTGAAGCAAAAAATCAAAGCTTAGAAATAGTATCAGCAGAAGCATTTACAGATGATAGCAGCTCTGATTTCTCAGTACAGCTACAGAAGGCAAAGGATAAGGGAGCAGAATTAATATTCCTGCCTATTTATTATGAAGAGGCTACTTTGATTTTAACACAGGCAGCAGCTATGGATTATAATCCAATATTCTTTGGATGTGATGGTCTTGATGGAATTCTAGGCGTTAATAACTTTGATACTTCTTTAGCTGAAGGAGTAATGCTATTAACACCCTTCGCAGCAGATGCAGAGGATGCTAAAACAAAGAAATTTGTTGCAGATTTTCAGTCAGAGTTCGACGTTATACCTAATCAATTTGCAGCAGATTCTTATGATGCTATCTATATAATAAAGGCTGCTATCGAAAAAAGTGGTGTTACCCCTGATATGACTACATCAGAAATATGTGATGGACTGATAGCTGCCATGACAAAGATTTCAGTTGATGGATTAACTGGCTCAGGAATGACCTGGACAGAATCCGGTGAAGTTAATAAGGCTCCTATGGCTGTAATTATTAAAGATGGACAGTACGTTTCAGCTGAATAATAGTAAAAAATAAAATTTATATATTAGTGCAACAAGAAACATACAGATGGGATGATAAATTCTGCTGTATGTTTCTTGCATTAATAGAAGAGTTTAGTAATTTATGGGATTTTGATTGTGAATAGTATCATATTTGTTCTATAGATATGTTATTAGTTGTAACGAAATAATACCTATGTTACAATAATGTAATAATTGGTTAGAATATAAATGTAATATATAAAAAACGCATGTTTAGATGCTGATGGGGGTATATATGAGCTTTATTTCTTATGTAATAAACGGAATCAGCCTTGGAAGTGTATATTCGATTATAGCTCTGGGATATACAATGGTATACGGAATAGCCAAGATGCTTAATTTTGCCCATGGTGACGTAATTATGGTGGGTGGCTTTGTGATTTTTACTTTTATGAGTACTTTGGGAATTAATCCAATCCTTGCAGTATTAATTGCGATTATTTTATGTACTCTATTGGGAATGACAATTGAGCGCATTGCATATAGACCACTTAGAAGAGCTCCTTCATTGGCGGTATTGATTACTGCAATCGGAGTGAGTTATCTTCTTCAGAACCTCGCCCTGCTTATTTTTAAGGCAGAGGCAAAGTCTTTTTCATCTGTCATTCCGTTAAAAGCTTTATCTTTAGCAGGAGGCAGACTTACCATATCTGGGGAAACACTTGTTACCATTCCCTTATGTGTATTAATTATGATAGTTCTTACAGTTTTTATTAAGAAATCGAAGACCGGTCGTGGTATGATTGCTGTTTCTGAGGATAAAGATGCGGCAGTTCTTATGGGCGTTAATGTAAATAAAACCATTGCAATTACCTTTGCTATTGGTTCAGCTCTTGCGGCAATAGCAAGTGCCTTGATGTTTTCAACATATACCAACCTTTCCACCACCTCTGGAGCAATGCCTGGAATTAGAGCCTTTGTGGCAGCTGTTTTTGGAGGAATCGGATCAGTTCCCGGTGCTATGATAGGAGGAATACTTCTTGGTGTTATTGAAGTATTAAGCCGTGCTTACATCTCTACTCAATTAGGGGATGCCATAGTATTTTTAATACTGATCTTAGTACTTCTTGTAAGGCCGACTGGTATCCTTGGCAAGAAGATACAAGAGAAAGTGTAGGTGGGACTAATGAAAACACAACTATTAAAGATAAACAAGAATACACGTTCAAATATAGTTACAATTGGGATGATAGTAATTGCCTACACTGTTTCTATGGCTATGATACAGACTGGCAATATGTCTAACCTTCTAGAGAATCTTTTGGTTGCCCTATGCTATTATTCTATTATGACAATATCATTGAACTTAACTGTAGGAATTCTTGGTCAGCTAAGCTTGGGGCATGCAGGCTTTATGTGTATAGGTGCATTTACAGGTGCATTTTTCTCAAAAATAACAGTTAACACTATTGAAAATACTTTTATCCGATTTACCTTAGCAATATTAGTTGGTGCTGCAATAGCAGGGCTTTTTGGTATAATTATTGGTGTTGTAGTACTTAGACTTCAGGGGGATTATCTAGCTATAGTAACCCTGGCTTTTGGTGAAATAATAAAGAATGTTATAAATGTATTATTTATCGGCTATGACAGTAGAGGAATTCATTTTTCTATGGAGGATGTGGCATCCCTTAACCTTGAAGAGGGTGGTACAGTTATTGTAAAGGGTGCACAGGGAATATCTGCTACCCCTAGAAACTCCACATTTACCATTGCAGTGATTTTATTAATATTAGCTTATCTAGTTATTGTAAATCTGGTCAACTCCAGATCTGGAAGAGCAGTTATGGCAATAAGAGATAATCATATTGCTGCAGGATCTGTGGGAATTAATATTACAAAATATAAAATATTGGCATTTTCAATTTCAGCAGCTTTGGCAGGTGTTGCAGGAGTTCTTTATTCTCACAATATTTCCACAGTTCAATCCTCTAAGTTTGGATATAATACATCGATTTTGATATTAGTTTTTGTGGTTCTTGGAGGTATGGGTAATCTAAGAGGATCAATTATTGCAACTATAATTATAACAGTGCTTCCTGAGTACCTTAGATTTATGAAGGATTATCGTATGCTGATATATGCGATTGTCCTTATTGTGATGATGATATTTAACTGGTCACCAGCATGTATTGCCTGGCGCAAGAGATATTCTATTAAAGACATTATCGCTGGTATATTCAAGAAAAGTGATAAAGCAAAGGAGGAGGCGTAAGCATGGAAATGTTAACAGTAAAGAATTTAGGCATCTCCTTTGGAGGCTTGCAGGCAGTTGACTCCTTTAGCATCACTATTAACAAGGGAGAATTATACGGTCTAATCGGGCCAAATGGTGCGGGAAAAACGACAGTATTTAATCTACTTACAGGTGTATATAAGCCTGACTGTGGACAGGTACTTTTGGACGGTAAGAATATTGCTGGTCAAAGTACTATTGAGATAAATAAGGCAGGAATAGCAAGAACCTTTCAAAATATCAGACTATTTAAGAATTTATCAGTGCTGGATAATGTAAAGATTGGTCTTCATAATGACTATAAATACTCATCTATTGCTGGAATATTAAGGCTTCCGTCTTATTTTAAGACCGAAAAGCGTATGAATGAACGGGCTTATGAGATACTAAAGGTATTTGATCTGGATAAGTCAGCCAACCTTCTGTCATCTAATCTACCCTATGGCAAACAAAGAAAGCTTGAAATTGCAAGAGCCTTGGCTACCAACCCCAAGCTACTTTTGTTAGATGAGCCAGCTGCTGGTATGAACCCGTCCGAGACAGATGAGCTTATGGAAACTATAAGTCTGGTTAGAAAGCAGTATGATGTAACTATATTGCTGATAGAGCACGATATGAAGCTTGTGGCTGGAATATGTGAGAAGATATTTGTACTAAATTTTGGTACTAAACTTGCTAATGGTATTCCGCAGGAAGTATTAAATGATCCGGAAGTAATTAAGGCATATCTGGGTGAATAGGGGAAATAAGGACCATATTTAACTTTTAAAAAGAGAACAAGGAGATTGAATTCTATGCTAAAGGTTAAGGATTTACAGGTTTATTATGGAGTAATTCAGGCGATTAAAAATGTATCCTTTACGGTTAATGAGGGAGAAATCATAGCTTTGATTGGTGCAAATGGAGCGGGGAAAACTACAATTTTGCATACAGTCACAGGCTTGATTCAGTCCAAACATGGGGATATTCTTTTTGAGGATATTGATTTGAAAAAGGTACATGCCCATGAAATAGTATCAATGGGTATAGCCCATGTTCCAGAGGGAAGACGGGTCTTTGCGCAGCTTACGGTTTATGAGAACCTTTTAATGGGGGCATATACTAGAACTGACAAAAACGAGATAAATGAAACGATAAAACAAGTATATCAAAGGTTTCCAAGATTAGAAGAACGTAAAAGTCAGATGGCAGGTACCTTAAGTGGCGGTGAACAACAGATGCTTGCTATGGGAAGAGCATTAATGTCTAAGCCAAGAATTGTATTGATGGACGAGCCTTCAATGGGACTATCTCCGATTCTTGTAGAAGAGGTATTTGATATTATAAAAAGCATTAATCAAAGTGGTACAACAGTCCTTTTGGTAGAGCAAAATGCAAAGAAAGCCTTGTCTATTGCCCATCGTGCATATGTTTTGGAGACAGGGAATATTGTGTTAGAGGGCGATGCTAAGAAGCTTATGAATGATGAAATAGTGAAAAAGGCATACTTAGGTGAGTAAATAGGCTGGTTACTACAACTTTTAGGAAGGTGAATTCTATGAGCAAATATGTGATTACAATAGCTAGAGGATATGGTAGTGGTGGTAGAACAATCGGAAAAATGTTATCTGAGGAGCTAGGAATACCTTTTTATGATCGTGAACTCTTAAGGTTGGCCTCTGATGATAGTGGTATTAATGAGAAACTATTTGCCAAAGCAGATGAGAAGTTGAAAAAGAGTATCCTATTTAAGATTGCACGTAAAGCATATAAGGGAGAGCTTATTCCCCCTGACAGTGATGATTTTGTCTCTAATGATAATTTATTTAACTACCAAGCCAAGATAATTACAGAATTAGCAGAGCAGGAATCATGCGTTATAGTAGGACGGGCTGCGGACTACATATTAAAGGACGATGAGAATGTAGTCAAGGTATTTGTCCATGCACCTTTAAGTTTTTGTATTAAGACTCTTAAGGAAATGACTGGGAGCCCTGAAAGGGAAATTGAAAAGAAGATAGAAGCCATTGATAAGCATAGAGCGGAGTATTATGAATATTACACAGGTAGGAATTGGGAGGATGCTAAGAATTACGATCTTTGCTTAAACAGCAGTCAGCTGGGATTTGAAAAATGCGTAGAAATCGTAAAGGCATATCTTGATATTCGATTTAGGTAATTATAGAAAGAGGGGATATTAATGATTTCAGATAAGATGCTAGGGTTAGTTAAGAATAGTTCAGTGATTCGCGCAATGTTTGAAGAGGGAAAGCGCCTTGCTGATATTTATGGTGCAGAAAATGTTTTTGATTTTAGCTTGGGCAATCCAAGTGTAGAGGCTCCGATAGAAATTAAGGAAGCATTTATAGAGGTGTTAAATGAAGAAAGTCCAGGTAAAATTCATGGATATATGAACAATTCTGGCTTTGAGGATGTAAGGGAGAAAATAGCCTTATCAATAAATAGCAGGTTTGGGACAGCATTTGTCTCCAATAATATTGTTATGACCGTTGGTGCAGCTGGTGGCTTAAATGTAACCTTGAAATCCATCTTAAATCCTGAAGATGAGGTCATTACTTTTGCACCATATTTTGGTGAGTACCGTAACTATGTAAGTAATTTCGATGGTGTTTTAGTAGAGGTTCCTCCAAATACTATAGATTTTCAACCGGATCTAGGGGAATTTGAGAAAAAAATTACTCCTAAGACAAAGGCAGTAATAATTAATTCACCTAATAACCCCACTGGTGTTGTTTATTCAGAAGAGACAATAAAGGCCTTGGCAGAAATTTTAAATAAAAAGCAAGAGGAATATAAGCTTTCTATTTATTTGATATCAGATGAACCCTATAGGGAATTAGTATATGACAATGTTGAGGTTCCATACTTGACAAAGTATTACAGGAATACCATTATTGGCTATTCCTATAGTAAATCCTTGTCTCTCCCTGGTGAACGCATAGGCTATCTTGTTATACCTAGCGAGGTAGATGATTACCAGGATCTAGTATCTGCAGTTAATGTAGCTACTAGGATACTTGGCTTTGTCAATGCCCCATCCCTTATTCAAAGGGCTGTGGCTAGATGCTTGGATGCTAAGGTTGATGTAGAGATATATAATCGTAACAGGGAGCTTTTATACCAAAGTCTTTTATCCTATGGCTACGAATGTGTAAAACCTCAGGGAGCCTTTTATCTTTTTGTTAAGGCTTTAGAAGAGGATGATAAAAAATTCGCAGAGGCAGCCAAAAAGAATAATATTTTGATTGTACCCGGTTCATCCTTTGGATGCCCAGGTTATGTACGTATTGCTTACTGTGTGGATTATAAGATGATAGAACGGTCTTTGCCTGGTTTTGAAAAACTGGCAAAGGATTATGGTAGATGTTCTTAGGGGAGGTTATATAAGTGGAGACAGATAAGAGGAAAGCCTGGGAAGGCAATATCCGAAGAGTTACGCCCTATGTACCAGGAGAGCAACCAAAGGACAAATCAATTATTAAGCTAAATACTAATGAAAATCCATATTCCCCTGCTCCTGGAGTAGAAAAAATTCTTAAGGATATGGATATGGATAGTCTTCGGCTTTATCCCGATGCCACCATAGGAAGCTTGGTAGATGAGCTTGCTGATTTTTACAAGCTGCAAAAGGATCAGGTTTTCGTTGGAGTGGGATCAGATGATGTGCTGGCAACAGCATTTTTAACATTTTTTAATTCAAAAAAGCCAGTCCTTTTTCCTGACATTACCTATTCCTTTTATCCTGTTTGGTGCGACCTATATAGAATCCCTTATGAAACAATAGCTCTAGATAAGGATTTTAAGATTATGAAAGAGGATTATTATCAGGACAATGGAGGAATTATTATAGCTAATCCTAATGCCCCCACTTCTGTATATGAAGAGGTGTCAACTATTGAGGCTATCGTGGCTAATAATCCCGGATCAATTGTGATAATAGACGAAGCATATATAGATTTTGCTGGTGAGTCAGCCCTATGTTTATTACCGAAATATGATAATATCCTTATAGTGCAGACCTTTTCCAAGTCAAGGTCAATGGCAGGTATGCGGATAGGATATGCAATGGGAAATCCTCTGCTTATTAAGGCCTTAAATGATGTAAAGTATTCGATTAACTCATATACAATGAATCAGACAGCTATTATAGCTGGAGTAGAGTCTGTTAAGGACAAGGATTATTTCTATAACAGAAATCAAGATATTATTGATATTAGAAATAAAGCAGAGGAATCTTTTAGGAAACTAGGCTTTAGCTTTCCTGAGTCTGGGGCCAATTTCTTATTTGTCACCCATGAATATATCCCTGCCAAGGAGCTCTATCAGGTCTTAAGAGATAATAAGATATATGTAAGATATTTTGAACTGCCAAGAATTAATAATTATCTGAGAATAACTATGGGTACCAGGGAACAGATGGAAAAGCTTTTTGAATTTTTGGACACTTATATTAAGAGTAAATAATTTGAGTTAGGAGCTATCAGATGAATTATCAAAAAGAGCTGGATACTATAATTAGTGACATTACAACTGCTAAGGAAGCCAGGCTACCTAAGCTTCTGATACATAGCTGTTGTGCACCTTGTAGTAGCTATGTGCTGGAATATTTGTCTGATTATTTTGCAATAACTGTATATTATTATAATCCAAATATCTATCCTAAAGAAGAATATTTTAGGAGGCTTCAGGAACAAGAGCAATTAATAAAGGCAATGCCATTAAAAAACCCAGTATTATTTATTCAAGGTGAATATGACCCGGATAAATATTTTGAATTAGTCAGGGGACATGAAAAAGATCCTGAGGGCGGTGAGAGATGCAACTTATGCTATCGTATGAGGTTGGAGGAAGGGGCTAGAGTTGCTAGAGAGGGTGGATATGAATTTTTTACCACAACCCTTACAATCAGCCCCCACAAAAATGCTAGTAAGCTAAATGAAATTGGTGAAGAAGTAGGGTCACGCTATGGTGTGCTATTTCTCCCCTCTGATTTTAAGAAGCGTAATGGTTTTAAAAGGTCTCTTGAATTGTCAAATCAATATGGTTTATATCGTCAGGATTATTGCGGATGTATTTTCTCCAAAAGGCCCCATACAGACTAAAGGTATTATCAGGCAATATGCATAAGCTGCTATTGCTTTTTTATATAATAGGAAAGTTTGTCCTATTATATAAAAAATGCTCCGCAAGGATGCGCACTCGCGCGTTTTGTATTTAGCCAGCAAGCTGGCCGCGCTCGGCGCGAGGGTTTCGCAAGCGAAACCCTTTCTTGTTTTATACGACCAATTAAAATTATTTTGTTCAATTATTTATGATTTTAAAAAAGGAAATGGTAAGTCCTTGTAGAATATTAGTAGTATAGGTTGTCACTGTATTGTAGTAGCAAGGAGGATTGAATGGATATAGTCTTAAATACTAGACAGAAGCTAGAAATTAGAGAACACGAGATATTAAGTCCATACGCAGCATTCTCTGATTGCTCCCAGGGTAGAGATAATGAGGAGAAGGATTGTGATATTCGTCCCATTTACCAGAGGGATCGAGACAGGATACTACATTCCAAGGCCTTTAGAAGATTAAAACACAAAACACAGGTTTTTCTTGCTCCAGAAGGAGATCATTATAGGACGAGACTTACCCATACTCTTGAGGTTTCTCAGATTGCCCGGACTATTTCAAAGGCCCTAAGAATCAATGAAGATCTTACTGAAGCCATAGCATTAGGCCATGATCTGGGACACACACCATTTGGACATGCAGGTGAGCGGGCTCTAGATAGAATATGTCCTGGAGGCTTTAAGCATTATCTTCAAAGTATTCGTGTTGTTGAGCTCTTAGAGAACCATGGAAGGGGACTTAACCTGTCCAAGGAGGTAAGGGATGGAATACGCAATCATCAGATGTCAACAGTTCCTTCTACCCTGGAGGGTAAGGTGGTAAGATTATCTGATAAAATTGCTTATATTCATCATGATACGGATGATTCTATTCGCGCTGGTATTATTAGTGAAGAGGATATCCCCAAGGAGTACAAGGAGATTCTTGGAACTAGTCTGGGAGTAAGATTGAATACTTTAATTCATGACATAATTACCAATAGTGAAGGGAAAAATGATATAGTTATGTCTCCTGAAATTGAAAGCGCTATGCTTAGACTTCGAGGGTATATGTTTGATAGTGTATATATGAATAAGATGGCAAAGAGCCAGGAAGAACAGGCAGAACGCTTGCTTGAACAGCTATTCATATATTATAGGGAGAATGTTGATCAGCTTCCACAGGAATATTATATACGTATAGAACAATTGGATGAATCTCCTTATCAGGTGGTATGTGATTATATTGCAGGCATGACAGATAGATATGCGGTTGCAAAGTTTAAGGAATTAATGATCCCATCAGCTTGGAGTGTTTATTGATTTGGTTAGATGGGAGGAGTAAGCATGTATTACCCGGATGATATAGTTGAAGAGGTCCGAATAAGAAGTGATATAGTTAATATTATTAGCTCCTACATAGGCTTAAAAAAAGCAGGCAGCAATCATATGGGGTTATGCCCTTTTCATAATGAAAAGACCCCCTCCTTCAGTGTCAGTCAATCTAAGCAGATGTATCACTGCTTTGGGTGTGGAGTAGGAGGAAATGTATATACATTTATAATGGAATATGAGAATTATAGCTTTGTAGAGGCCTTAAAATTTCTTGCTGAAAGGGCTGGAATAAGTTTGCCTGAGCAGGAGTATTCTACAAGAGAAAGACAGCAGTTTGATTTAAAAAGTAGGCTATTTGAAGTTAATAAGGAAGCAGCCAGATACTACTATTATCAGTTAAAGGCTGAAAGAGGACAAGCAGCCAGACAATATTTACTGGATAGAGGATTAACAAAAGAAATAATAAAGTCATTTGGACTTGGATATGCCAATAGGTATAGTGATGATATCTATGAATACTTAAAGAGTCTAGGCTATGAGGATGATTTCTTAAAGCAGTCCGGTTTAGTATCCTTTGATGAGGTTCGTGGTGGTCACGATAAGTTCTGGGACAGAATTATGTTTCCCATAATGGATGCTGGTAACAGAGTGGTTGGATTTGGTGGAAGGATTATGGGTAATGGGAATCCTAAGTATTTGAATTCACCTGAGACCACTATATTTGACAAAAGTCGTATTTTATATGGACTTAATCAGGCTCGTAGATCAAGAGAATCATATCTGCTTATTTGTGAAGGCTATTTGGATGTTATGTCCTTGCATCAGGCAGGCTTTACCAATGCTGTTGCAGCACTGGGGACTGCATTTACAGAGCATCATGCTAATCTCCTTAAGAGATACACCAAAGAGGTTATGCTTTCCTTTGACAGTGATAAGGCGGGTATACAGGCAGCCCTTCGGGCCATTCCTATCTTAAGGGAGGCTGGCTTAAGTGCGAAGGTGGTTAATATGGCACCTTATAAGGATCCTGATGATTTTATTAAGGCTTTGGGAGCTGAGGAATATAAGAAGCGAATAGACCAGGCGAGAAACAGCTTTTTCTTTGAGATTGATATGATTTATAAAAATCTTAATATAGAGGATCCAGAGGATAAAACAAGGTTTGTTAATGAAATAGCCAGAAAGCTCTTGTATTTTTCTGAGGAGCTAGAAAGGAATTTCTACCTTGAGGCAGTTGCTAAGGATTTTAGTATAGATGCCGTTCTTTTGCAAAGACTGGTAAACAAGCTGGGATCCCAAGCTTATGGAATGACGCCTGCTAATAATAAGCTCCCCTATCAGACAAGGACTAAGAAGAATAATGACCAAGGGATTGTTAAAATTCAGAGATTACTAATTACTTGGCTCACTGATGATCCTACATTATATAGTAAGATAAGGAACATTCTACAACCTGAGGATTTTATTGATGGTTTATATGTAGATGTGGCTAGATTAATATTTGAAGAGTATGACAAGGAGCAGGAGGTTATACCTGCGAAGATTATTAGCTGCTTTCAAAGTATTGAGGAACAAACTGTAGCAGCTTCCTTATTTAATGCAGAGCTACTTGGTGAGATGCAGGAAGCGGATAGGCAGAAGGCTCTTTTTGATAGCATATACCGTTTGAAGGCGGACAGCTTGGATAGACATAGCTTAAAAGCAATTGAAGAGAATAATACAGCATTATTACAGAAGATCATCATGGAGAAGGCAGAGCTTAAGACTACTATTATGGCAGCTATAAGGTAAGGATATTATAGGCTACTAGTCAATTAGCAGGATTTGCATATTTCATAAAATGATGGTTAGAATATAAAAGAGTTAGAGAAGGAAGGATTATCTATGGACGAGAATACTACAAAATTTGCGGAAAGACTGAAGGAACTGTTAACATTTGCAGAAAAGAAGAAAAATGTCTTGGAATATCAAGAGGTGAATGATTTTTTTGCAGATATGGAGCTGGATCCTCAGAGAATTGAAAAGATATATATTTATCTGGAGAAGCATAATGTGGATGTTCTTCGGTTGACTGATGCTGAAGACGAAGATATTATACCTGATGAGGAAGAGGAGCCAGAGACAATTGACTTAACTGTTCCGGAGGGCATTAACATAGAGGATCCGGTCCGTATGTATTTGAAGGAAATCGGTAAGGTTGCTTTGCTGACAGCTGAGGAAGAAAATGATCTTGCCAAAAGGATGGAGGAAGGTGATGATTTTGCCAAAAAGCGATTGGCAGAAGCAAATCTTCGTCTGGTAGTTAGTATCGCCAAAAGATATGTTGGACGTGGAATGTTGTTTTTGGACTTGATTCAGGAGGGAAATCTGGGACTTATTAAGGCTGTTGAGAAGTTCGACTATCGCAAAGGATTTAAATTTAGCACCTATGCAACCTGGTGGATTAGACAGGCCATAACAAGGGCAATTGCAGATCAGGCAAGGACTATACGCATACCAGTGCATATGGTTGAAACAATAAATAAGCTGACCAGAGTACAAAGGCAGCTATTACAGGAGCTAGGAAGAGAGCCTACCCCAGAAGAAATATCTGAAATCATGGGTATTCCTGCAGAGAGGGTAAGGGAGATCCAGAAGATATCCCAAGAACCTGTTTCCCTTGAAACACCTATTGGCGAGGAGGAGGACAGCCATCTTGGAGACTTTATTCAGGATGATAATGTTCCTGTCCCCGCTGAAGCGGCTGCCTTTACTCTCTTGAAGGAGCAGCTAGTAGAGGTGCTTGGTACCCTTACAGATAGGGAGCAGAAGGTACTTAGACTAAGGTTTGGACTTGATGATGGAAGAGCTAGAACCCTTGAGGAGGTTGGCAAGGAGTTTAGTGTAACCAGAGAAAGAATTCGTCAAATCGAAGCCAAGGCTCTAAGAAAGCTTAGACATCCCAGCAGAAGTAGAAAGCTAAAGGACTATTTGGAGTAGAATCTATATTAATATAAAAGCGATTTGATATTTTGATAAGGGCTGTTTCAAGATGCTATATAAGGCATCTTAGGCAGCCTTTATATATGTCAGGCAATTATTAACTTTTTGCCTATACTATAGAAAATCAACACATAGTATGGTAAAATATCAAAAAAGAAGATAGGAATGAAAATGATGCAACTTTCAAAAAGACTTCAAGCAGTAGCAGGAATGGTCACACCAGGTAATAGGGTAGCGGATATCGGATGTGACCACGCATATACAGCAATTTATTTATTAACAAATAGAGTATCACCTTATGTAATTGCTATGGATGTAAATCAGGGGCCACTGGATAGTGCTAAAGAAAATGTAAGAAGATATGGTGTTGAAGATAAGATATCTATACGAGAATCTGATGGATTAGCTGAGCTTCAAGGGGGAGAGGTTGATACTATACTGATTTCAGGTATGGGTGGAAGACTGATGGTACAGATTCTTACGGACAATATAAAGGTGGTAATGGCAGCTAGGGAGTTGGTGCTACAGCCTCAAGCAGAGATTCATTTAGTTAGAAAAGCATTGCAGGAATTAGGGTATTTGATTATAAAAGAGAATATGATTAAAGAAGATGGTAAGTATTATGTTATAATGAAGCTAAAAGCAGATACATCAAGTACTATGGACAAGGATTATTATCTTATAAGGCCTGAACATATTTATTTTGGCAGATTACTATTAGAAGAAAAAAATCCGGTTTTGTTAGAATATTTGCATTCAGAAAAGCAACTATATGAGAATATATATAAGGAATTAATAGTTTTGCCTACCAGCCAGTCTATTCAGAGGCAGGCAGAAGTTGAAGAATTATTACAAGTGATTAACCATGCTATAAGCTACTATAAGGAGGGGAAATAATGGATTTACATGAGAAGGTAAGGGTAAGTATAGGTGATAGCATTAGGGAGTACCCTGCTGATACCAAATTGTTAGATATTGCAGCCGAACATCAGAACGAGTACAAGGATGATATTATTCTGGCTTTTGTTAATGGGAAGCTGAGGGAGCTACTTAAGACAGTTGATAAGGATTGTACTGTAAGCTTCGTTACAACAGGAGATAGTATTGGCCACAAGACTTACACCAGGGGTATGATATTAGTACTACTAAAGGCCTTTTATGCTCAGTTAGGAAGCGAGAATATTAAGAAGGTATCGGTAGAGTATTCCTTAGGTAATAGTCTGTATTTTGATTTTGACGGTCAAGTATCCTTAACAGAAGAACTACTTCAGGCTGTTAAATCTAGGATGCAGGAGCTTATTAGTAATGACATCCTTTTTGCAAAGAGAAGTATTGGTACAGATGATGCTATAGAACTCTTTTCGCGTTATAAAATGTATGATAAGGAAAAGCTTTTTAAATACCGTAGGGTATCTAAGGCAAATATTTATAGCCTGGATGGATTTGAGGACTATTATTATGGCTATATGCCACCAAGCACGGGCATGCTTAAATACTTTGATTTATCACTGTATGAAGATGGCTTTGTCCTTATATTGCCAGGGAGGAATAATCCTATCACTGTAGAACCTTTTGTTCCTAGGGAGAAGCTATATATTACCTTAAGAGAATCCAATCAGTGGGCCAAGATGATGGAGGTTGAAAATGTTGGCGCACTTAATGATCTTATATCTAAGGGTGATTTAAATGATTTAATTCTGGTACAGGAAGCATTACAGGAGAAGAAAATAAGTGATATAGCTGAAGCAATCAAGCGGGAGGAAGATAAAAAGCTTATTATGATAGCAGGTCCATCCTCTTCGGGTAAGACCACCTTTTCCCATAGGCTTACTATACAGCTAAGGGCCCATGGCTTTAAGCCTTTTCCTATTGCTGTAGATAATTATTTTGTAAATAGAGATAAGACTCCCAAAGACGAAAATGGAGATTTGAATTTTGAGAGCTTATATGCAATTGACTTAGAGAACTTCAATAAAGATATGACAGATATGATGAATGGAAAAGCTGTGTATCTCCCCACTTATAACTTTATAACTGGTAAAAGAGAATATAGTAAGATACCTACTACTATTGGCAAGGATGGTATATTAGTTATAGAGGGTATCCATGGATTAAATGATGCCCTGTCCTATGCTTTGCCTAGAGAAAACAAATACAAGATATATATAAGTGCCCTTACTCAGCTTAATATAGATGAGCATAATCGTATACCTACTACCGATGGCAGGCTCCTTAGAAGAATGGTTCGGGATGCAAGGACAAGAGGGGCATCGGCACAGACGACTATATCCATGTGGCCCTCTGTAAGAAGAGGCGAAGAAGAGAATATCTTCCCTTTTCAGGAGGATGCAGATATAATGTTCAATTCGGCCTTGATATATGAATTAGCAGTACTAAAGCTTTATGCAGAGCCGTTATTGTTTGGGGTAGATAGAGATAGTCAGGAATATGTAGAAGCAAAAAGATTGTTAAAATTCTTAGATTATTTTATAGGAGCACCTAGTGATGCTGTTCCGAAGAACTCAATACTGAAGGAATTTGTAGGTGGAAGTTGTTTTAATGCATGAGTAGCACGATAAGCCGGGTTCTGTCTTGGATGGTCATCTATCTTGGCCGTATGTTGCCATACGGCTCAAGTATCTGCTTTCGCTGATACTATGCAGCCAACCCAAAAGCACGGCGGGCAGCCGTATTGCTTTTATGTTAGGCTTTGCTTCGGGTGGGGTTTACATCTGCCCCTTCTGTTACCAGAAAGGCGGTGGTCTCTTAAGCCACCTTTCCATCCTTACCAGAGCAAGAAAATCTTGCCATGGCGGTTTATTTCTGTTGCACTAGCCTTGGAGTCACCTCCACCGGACGTTATCCGGCACCCTGCCCTATGAAGCCCGGACTTTCCTCACCATAAAAAGGCGCGACCATCTATGCTACTCACATCAGGTATTTTAACATGGTATATAAAAGATGTAAATAAAAATCAAATAATTAATTCTGTAAGTTTCTTGGAAATTCTAATACGCTGGTAGATGGCAGCATAGGTTATCTCATCGATTCCATAGACGTAATTATGTAGAAAATTCTTTTTTAAACCCTTGGCCTTTAATATATTAGTGGCCTTATTATATGCAATTGCCGCTTCTTGCTCAGTTGCATATCTACCTATTATATAATCACCATTTATATGTATTTTTGCTTGATAAACTGTCTTTCCCTTCTTATTATATTGAGTTACTCCATGGTATTGATTTATTACTTCGATATTGGAATAACGAAAGTCTGTATTATCTCCATTTAAAAAGAAGAAATCTCTATCGGGGACTGAATAATTTTTAATGCCGTAGCGAGATAAAATATTATTCTGCATCCCATATTCCGCAGTAAACAAATATCCCCCCCGTCTTAATATCTTATGTCTCGCATAATAGAATAGATCCTCTGCGTCAAATTTAAGGATTGTATATCTATCTAAATAATAGAGAATATAGTTCTTTTTTATATAAATAGGATTTTTAATATATATATTATTGTCTCTCACATTTATTAATAAAACCCATTTGTGGAAAGACAATAAGCAAGGAGAAGGATAATTATCAATGTTCCAAAGGCTGGGCTCACTAAGGACGCTTCCGGCTAATACATATGCCTTATTAGCTTGGATTTCACTAGGGTAGCTACCAAGGCTAATGTGTTTACCAATATAAGTTATAGAAGCTCTATAATATAGCTCACCACTTTTTTTATGCTCACTATAAACACCTGGTAACATAAAAGACCTCCATTTAAATGTGTAATGCTACCTTTTAATTATATCAAATTGTTACATATATCGCAATAAGGTGAGGAGCATAAGCAGATGCCAATTGATAAATATTAACAGTATATTACAGTTAAGATATAAAATAAGTATAAAAAACCCATAGGAATCGTACTATTTATGTAGAATATGAATAAATTTCCATGGGGTTACATAAAATAATTAATATGTTCGTAACAATTTGTTAAAATTTACTTGTAGAATATAGATAAAAACAAGCCTAATACATCTTTAATAATTGGTTCATATTACTATTAGTAGAAAAAAATGGTATATAAGTATAGTTGTATTTTACGAAAATGTGTTTTTCTTATTGACAGTAAAAAGTAAGGGACATATAATCCATTTTAGCGTTACAAGGAAATCCAAAATATGGAAAATTCCCAACCTTAAGAAAAGAGGATACTTAAATGACAACCATAAATTCGTTTCTTCAAAGGAAAAGGCTCCGCGAATTTAACCATGGAATGTATATGGTTTTTGCAGCTTATGCCTTGTCATTCCTTCTACTTCTTATTGGATCTGATGCAATATACAATGTCAAGTCCAAAGCGGATAGTTTGAAGCTAGAACCTATTGAAGTAAACCCAATAACAATGCTAGAGGAAAATAAAAGTCTTATAGACCCCTATGGCACTACAGATAATATTCCAGTTTTTTATCAAGTTGAATACAGAATGGAATATCGACAAGAATTTTTTGAAAAGCACCAGCAGCAATATCAAAGCCAATATTTACAAGATAATCAAAAGGAAGTATTGTTGCAAGCAAATACAATTATGAGTTTTTCAGATGAAAGCTTGGCATCAGATATTATTGTTGCGGACAATACTACAGAAACAATTAAAGAGACAATTAATGAAACAAGTACAGACACAAGCAAGTTCACTGCTACAAAGGAAGAAATCAAGATGTTAGAGCGGATTGTTGAAGCTGAGGCTACAGGAGAGGATATGGTAGGAAAAATACTTGTTGCCAATGTTGTCCTTAACCGAATTGCTAATGATGAATTTCCTGATACAGTAGAGGGTGTTATATTTCAGAAGGTAGGTGGTGATTATCAGTTTTCACCTATTTCCGACAAGAGGTATTGGAAGGTTAAAGTAACAAAGGAAACCAAGGAAGCAGTTCAAAGGGCTGTGGACGGTGAGGATCATTCTGAAGGTGCTTTGTTTTTTATGGCAAGGAAACTTGCCAGGAAAAGTAGTGCAAGATGGTTTGATAATAATCTTAAGTGGCTTTTTAAGCATGGAGGACATGAGTTTTATAAATAGAAGTAATTATATTTCAAGAGAAGTTTTTTCTGGAAATGAATAAAAAATCACTTCTATGCTGGAAACTATGAAAAAAATATGATATAATCCGCCCTAACAGGCGGATTATTCTGTTTTTATCTACAATACCATTTTAAATAAAGGGGAATTAAAAGATTATGAACCTAATGTATCATAGTACTAGAAATAGCTTTAATCAAGTCACAGCATCCCAAGCCATTCTTCAAGGCTTGTCTCCTGATGGAGGGCTCTTTGTTCCTACAGTCATACCAAGGCTGGCTACACCTATGGACAAGTTATCTAAGATGAATTATCAAGAACTTGCTTATGAGGTCTTAAGTCTTTTTTTAACAGACTATAGTGAAGAGGAATTAAAGGACTGTATTTATAAGGCCTATGACGAGAAATTTGACACGGCTGATATTGCACCCCTAAAGAAGATAGGGCAGTCTCATTACCTGGAGCTCTTCCATGGGGCAACCATTGCATTTAAGGATATGGCTCTCTCTATTTTGCCTCATTTACTAACAAAGGCAGCAAAGAAGAACAATATATCTGATGAAATAGTTATACTAACTGCAACCTCCGGTGATACAGGAAAGGCGGCCCTTGCAGGATTTGCAGATGTTAAGGGAACTCAGATTATCGTCTTTTATCCAAAGGATGGGGTTAGTAAGGTTCAAGAGAAGCAAATGATAACCCAAAAAGGGGATAACACTCATGTAATTGGAATTGACGGTAATTTTGATGATGCACAGACCGGAGTTAAGAGAATATTTGGAGACAGGGATTTGGAGGATAGGATGAAGGCGGCTGGTTACAGATTTTCTTCGGCCAATTCTATTAATATTGGAAGGCTTCTTCCTCAGATTGTTTATTATGTCTATTCATATGTTGAGTTATATAGAAGGAATGAGTTATCAGATGGAGATCTAATCAATTTTGTGGTTCCGACAGGTAATTTCGGCAATATTCTAGCGGCATATTATGCAAAGAAGATGGGGCTGCCAATAGGTAAGCTTATATGTGCTTCTAATGATAACAAGGTATTGTTTGATTTCTTTAAGACTGGAATCTATGATCGTAATCGTGAATTCGTATTGACAATATCTCCTTCAATGGATATTCTTGTATCCAGCAATCTAGAGAGACTAATTTATCATATTGCAGATGAGGATACAGATAAAACTCTAGAATTAATGAATGCTTTAAATAGTAGTGGAAGATACGAAATAACATCCGATATGAGAAAGAATCTTGAAGGCTTCATAGGTGGATATGCCACTGTTGAGGAGACTAAGGAAGCTATTAGTAAATTATATAAGGAATCAGGATATGTAATAGATACTCATACGGCAGTAGCAGTAAGTGTATATGATAAGCTATCAGGTGATGATAGGGATTCTGTAAACACAGTTATTGTATCAACGGCCAGTCCTTATAAATTTGCAGAGAATGTACTTGATGCTGTGGGTAAGCATTCTATACCAGAGGATGATTATGAACAAGCCAAGCTTCTTGAAGAAATATCAGGGGCTCCCATACCAAGTGCCATGGAAGAAATACATTTTGCCAAGGTTAGACATAATGGTGTATGCAAAACTGAGGACATGATGGTAGAAGTTAAGAAATTATTAAAAATAATCTAATTATGACAAAAGCATGACATAAATTTGACACATACAGAGTGCATTATATACTCATAGTCAAAACATGAGACATGAACCGTATGGGCATAGCCAGAACAGTAGTTGAAGTCACATCCTAAAACGAACTACTATTGAGGATAAGACTGTATGGGGATTGTAAGGAGTAAGGGGTTATCCCTACAAGAATTTGACTAAGATATAATCGTCTGACATAGATTATTAGGACGGTAAGGGAAAACCGGTATGAACTGGTAGAATAGCCAAAAACAGTTATAAAAGGACTTGACCTTTTTTCCCTTTATTGTTATAATCATCTTGTTGTTGGAATGATTATATTCATGCGTTTCCTTTTCTTTATTTACGGGGGTTTGCAGACTTTGTGAATGGGTCAGCGAATACGCAGAAATATAATACTAAACCATATATTTTAAGGAGGAAGTAAGAATATGAAGACAAAATTTTTTAAGAAGTTGTCTTTCGTTCTGGTAGTAGCTATGGTGCTTTCACTATTCGTTCCTGCCGCTGGAGCTTTTGCTGCTAAGGCACCTAAGCTTAACTCTACCAAGAAGTATTTACATCTTGGAGTAGAAGATAAAGACGAATTCAACTTCAACATTGCTAACAAGCAAAAAGGTTGGAAGTATGAGTGGGAATCACTAAATGAAGACGTTGCAGAAGTAAACGCTAAAAATGGTGTTGCAACTGCTACAGGTGTTGGTTCCGCTAAGATATCTGTTACTATTACAGATAAAGAAGGCACATTAGTTAAGAAGCTTACAGCTACTGTTGTTGTAAGAGATAACATTAAGACTGTTAAGATTTCTAACCCAGTTGAAAAAATTGCAGTTGCTGAAGAGTATGACTTTAACAGAAGTTATACAACCGTATCTGGAAGCACAAAGAAGACATCAGCTATCACCAGATGGGTAGTAGAGCCTGCAAAGGGTGCTTCCATCAATGATAAGGGTGTATTCGTAGCTACAGAAGCTGGTGAGTATACAGTTACTGCTAATTCATTCCAGTCAAAAGCTAAGTATACTGCTTGGTTGGATGATCCTGTTGCTAATGCTGATTACAAATTAGCTACTGACAGCATTAAAGTTCTTGTTGCTGGTTCTATGGTTTCAGCTAAACAGATTGATGGAAAAACACTTGAAGTTACCTTCGATTCAGCTATGGTAGATGTTGATAAGAACATCACTGTATCTCAGATGGTTGGTACTACAAAGGTTAAACAGCTCGTTAAAGAAGTTAAGATGGACGAAGCTAAGAAGGTTGCTACTGTAACTGTATATATTAACTTTACAGCAGGATCAACATATGTAGTAGATTATACCGATCTAGAGCCTGTATCTTTTGTTGCAGCTACTAGTAAGGTTGAAGACGTTACAGCTATTCAGATTACTACATCTAAGGCTGTATTAAACAAAGCTACTAAGGTTGAGTATAAGTTATTAAACGCTGATGGCGTTAATATCTCAACTCCTGATTTAGAAGCTAGAGTAACAATGAAGTCCTCTGATGGAGTAGGAACTTACTTTAATTCTTCAACTAAAGAAGTAACTATTTTCAACAAGGATGCAACAACAACTATTACCGCAACATTCAATACTTATAAGTATGATACCACTGGTAATCAGATTGGTAATTCTGAAACAACAGCAGTAATCGTTGGTGTAGATGCAGATGCTACTAACATCGAAGGATTAAATGCTTGGACTATCGTTAATGATGGAAATCCTGACTTTGGTAAGGTTAGCCAGAAACTTGCAGCTGATGATAAGGGATACAGATTATTTGTAGAGTTTAATACAAAGACTGGTTCCGATACAGCTAAGGTAAATAGCAAAGATAAACCTGGAGATTTCTCATTTACAACTTCTGATAAGAATTATCTTATCGTTGATGCTTTAGGAACTCTATTCCCTGTTAAAGAAGGTAACGTAGTAGTAGTTGTAAATTACGGTACTGGTGCAGAGAAGACTCCTATAGGTGCTATTCCAATAACAATTAGCGCTAAGAGAGGTGCTTCAGTATTAACATTAAGCACATATAGTGTAACACTATCAAATAGTCCTTTAGTAAATGATTCAACAGAAGTTGAAATCACATTGAAGGATCAATTAGGTGCTGATTTCTCTTATACTAAGTACAATGTTGAAGAATTAACTGCTCCTAGTGATAAGTTAGCTGATGTAACTACAGTTGCTAATGGTATCCCTAAGGGTACTGGCAAAGTTGTATTTAAGGGTGTTGGAACAAAAGCTGGAGATTATGCTTACAAGATTACCGTAGAAGATAAGGTAGCAGTTGTAAACGTTAAGATTCAGGATGCATCAGATGCTGCCGTTGTATATCATAAGCTTGCTTTAAGCGCTACAGAAGTTGATACTAAGGCTGAAGCAACAAAGGATAATAACAAAGCTGTAACATTTGAATTATTTGGATATAATAGTAATGGTGTTAAGGTATCTAAGGAAGACCTTAGTGCAGCTGATTTCTATGTTAACGTTGATGCTCCTAAGTCAGAGTGGAATGTTACTAAAGATGTACCTGCAGCAGATGCTACATTTACAGCATCTATTGGTAAGTATGTTGTTGCTACAGCTACTTCACCTGCAGCTATAGTTAAGGCTCCTACAGGTAGCTATAAGGTTTCAGCATTTGCACTTAAGGATCATGATGATAATGCTGCAACTGCAAAAGTATTTGTAGCAGTAGACGTTGCTTACTTTACAGTAACTGATACTCAGGTTAAACCTATAGTTTCAGAGATTAAGACTCGTATCTTTGATAAGACTGTTTCAGGAGCAGCTATTAAAAAGGATTCTATAGATGCTACATTATTTGCAGTAGTTAATGATTGTCTCAAGTTTACCTTAAATGGTACAGAGACAGCAGCTGTTGTAAAAGTAGATGCATTTGGTAATGCAAGTGAGTTTAATATCCAAAAGGTTGTTATAAGAGAGTATATTGATGGTGCTTATATTGACCATGAGATTACTGTTGGATTAACAGTTAGCAAAAAGTAATAATATTTAATATTAAATGGTGCCCCATATGGGGCACCATTTTTTTGGGTTGCCGCACTAAATGTGGGGCGTCATTTCTAGATTAGTTGTGTTTATCACATAAAAGATTTACTATAATAGCGTGTAACTATTGATC
>CAZMYP010000008.1:37049-41997 GCA_964570535.1 uncultured Herbinix sp. | reverse complement strand
TGTATTTAGCCAGCAAGCTGGCCGCGCTCGGCTCGAGGGTTTCGCAAGCGAAACCCTTTTTTGTTTTAGCCCTAGAAGGGTGACTGATATTTTGTGTTATTTAACTTCAGATTATTGACTCCCAAGAATCCTTTAATTGCAACACAGGCACCACCCAGTAGAATGGAGGTGTCCCTAAGTACTGAGGGAACAATCTGGATATAGCTATTCATCTTGCTTTTTAAGGCTTCCTCTATCTGTTTAAGTACATGGGGAAAATGTATTGTAAAGGAGCTGTTTATAATAACTATTTCCGGATTATAGGCGTTTAGTATATTATTAATTCCCACTGACATATATTTTACGAACTGATCCATAATCTGCTGAGCTATAGGATCATTTTCTTCAAGCATCTTACTAAAGGTTGTAAAGTCTGCTTCCTCAAGACCCTTTAATCTTGCAAACTCCTGCAAAAGAACTCGTTCAGATACATATTGCTCTAGGCATCCAAGGTTACCACAGGGACAGGGCCTACCATCTATCTCTACAATCGTATGACCAAATTCTCCAGCCCTGCCATTATATCCTGCATAAAGCTGCTTATTAATAATTATACCCAGTCCAATACCTGAATGGACACTGATATTAGCTATATTAGAATAATCATATTGAAAGGTCTTCTCGCCTATTGCTGACAGATTAGCTTCATTTTCCATATATATTGGAGCGCCGAAATGCTGACTAAGACCCTCTGCTAGGTTTGCACCTGATAAATTATAATAAGGTGCAAAGGAGACTTGATTGTCTATAGTCACACCATGTATACCCAGAGTTATTCCTACCAAACCATAAGGAGTATCTGCATATGGCTTCATAGATTCTATTAGATTACTTATCTCATTAACCATGTTAAAGGCGTTCCTTGGAGTCCGTATTTGCTTTAGGTTACAATCTTCTCCTGCCAGATCTGAAACAAGGGCAGAGATTGTATCAACACCAAGGTCTATGGATACGACATATCCGGCTTTTTTATTAAGACTAAGCAGTATTGGTTTCCTTCCAAGGCTGGTATCATCACTGCCGATTTCTATTACCAGTTTACTGTTGATTAAGTCCTGTACTATTGCTGACACAGTAGCTTTAGTTAAGCCAAGGTGTTTAGCTGTAGAAGCCCTTGAAATAGAGGCTTGATTAATTATAGTCTCCAATACTAAATGCGTATTAATATCTCGTATAAGTTCTTTACTGCCTGTAACCATAATTGCCACCCTTCACTTTGCTTTTCTTCTGTATTTCATTATATCATGTTATCATAGAATGTTCTATTTGGAAAGAATGTTCTTTTTACAAAAACTAATTATCAGGAGGACTTGTATCTTGACATAAGCAGTTCATATTGTTATATTTAATTTAATATAGTTTAATCAATTAACAAGAAGAAATTGAACACAAGTACTTCAAAGTTTCATAGTATGAAAGGAGTAATACAGATGTTGTATATAGGTGTTGATTTAGGAACATCATCAGTTAAGATGTTACTGATGGATGAGAATGGGCAAATTGAAAGTATCGTTACAAGGGAGTATCCAATATCCTACCCTAAGACCGGTTGGTCAGAGCAGAATCCGGAGGATTGGTATAGTGCACTGATTGATGGTATCAAAGAGTTAACAAAGGATTGCAACAAGGATGAAATCGATGGTATCAGCTTCAGTGGACAGATGCATGGTATGGTAATCTTAGATGAGAATGACAAGGTTATTCGTCCTGCCATCCTATGGAATGATGGACGTACTCAGGCAGAATGTGATTATTTGAATAATGAGATTGGAAGAGAGAAGATCTCTAGCTATACCGCTAATATGGCTCTGACAGGATTTACAGCACCTAAGCTTCTATGGGTAAGAAAGCATGAGCCTGAGAATTTTGCAAAAATTACGAAGGTTATGCTACCTAAGGATTATGTTGCCTATATGCTTTCAGGAGTTCACTGTACAGACGTATCCGATGCATCTGGTATGTTACTTTTTGATGTTAAGAATAAGGCATGGTCTAAGGAAATGCTTGATATATGTGGTCTAAAGGAAGAGCAGATGGCTAAGGTCTTTGAATCCTATGAGGTGGTTGGTAATATAAGCCAGAAGGCTTCTAATGAAACAGGACTTTCTAGCAGAGTTAAGGTTATTGCCGGTGGAGGCGACCAAGCTGTTGCATCAGTGGGAACTGGTACTGTAGGTAAGGGGAAATGTAATGTATCCTTAGGAACATCTGGTGTAGTATTTATATCTGCTCAGGAATTTGCAGTAGATGATAATAATGCCCTTCATGCTTTCTGCCATGCTGATGGAAAATATCATTTCATGGGTGTTATGCTTTCAGCTGGAGCCAGCAATACATGGTGGATGAATGATGTTCTAGGAACCAAGGATTACGTCAAGGAACAGAAGGAAATCACTAAGTTAGGTGAGAATAACACCTTCTTCCTACCTTATCTTATGGGTGAAAGAACACCCCATAACAACCCTAATGCCAGAGGAACCTTTATTGGTATGACCATGGATACAAGTCGCGCAGATATGACCCAGGCAGTACTAGAAGGAGTAGCATTTGCCCTTCGTGATTCTTTTGAAATTGCTAAATCTCTAGGTGTCACTGTTGAAAGAACAAGAATAAATGGTGGTGGAGCTAACAGCCAACTTTGGTGTAGTATAGTAGCCAATATTTTAAATGTTAAGGTTGATAAGATCAACTCTAAGGAAGGACCTGCCTTTGGTGCAGCCATCCTAGCGGCTGTCGGCTGCGGCAAGTACTCAAGTGTTGAGGAAGTAACAGAGAAGCTAATTAAGGTTGTTGATACTGTAGAGCAGGATCCTCAGATCGTAGAGCTTTATAATAAGAAATATGAAGTCTTTAAAGAATTATACCCTTCATTAAAGGATATGTTTGATAAGATGGTATAAATCGGATTTATATATAAAGAGGATAAATAATAAACTCCTGTAGCTTATATAGATTCCAAATTATTGGAATCTATATAAGCTACAGGAGTTTTTGCTTTCTACCAATGAAAGGATTCAGTACATAAGGGTACAAAGACCATTTCGGTTTTTCCTATCTTTATCCTATCATCTTTATTTATCTTTGTATCGGAAAGAAGCAGTTGATCATTTAGATACATTAATCCTCTACCGCCTCCTAGGGTTAGATAAAAGTCATGAGAACTGGGATCATAGATGATATTTCCATGCTCCTGTGGAGAGACATCCTCATCATGGCTTAAGGAAATTTCATTGTCATTAAATCTGCCAATCTTATTTCGCCCAGATAAAATTCTATAATCCTCTCCCTTTTTCCTGTTACTGATTATAACCAGCCAGCCAACAACTGGTTCTACTATATCCTCATTTGGCTTTTGTTGTTTGATAAAATCCTCTATCGGGACTGTTTTACCATAGCTCTCAGCACTGCTGTTGTGTCCATAATCTACAATTTGGCTTGACCTGCTAATTACAAAGTCTGCGATATCAATTCCACAGTAGGGGCAGCTGGTATGCTTTTCTGGGTCATAATAATGGCCATTTTTACATTGAATCATTCCTATTCCTCCTATTATTCAAGTACACTGCAATTGCTGATATATTATCTAGCTTATCACCTTCTGACTTAAATGCTCTTTGGGACATATAGTTAATCCACTGTCCTGGAGATTTGGCCTTCTTAAAATCTTCCTCTATTTCAGTATCCGAGACATTTTCCCATAAGCCATCACTACATAATAAAAATGCACCACTTGTAGTATTGAAGGTTTTAAGGTTGATGTTACTTAGCTCCCTGTGTTCACCCATAACGCAAGTTAATCTATTTCGATCCTCATGGTGCCTAATCTGATCCTTTGTTAGCTCTCCCCAGTCTACAAGCTTCTGACATACACTGTGATCCTTAGACTGGTAGCAAATCGAACCGAATTGTAGCTGATATAATCTAGAATCTCCAATATTAGCAAAAATGCTAATTTTTTGGGTAACTATTAATAAAACCACGGTAGTACGGAGTCCGGAGCGATTATCATCTTTCTCCTGATAATCAATTAGTGCATTATTTGCATCAACTAATAAAGACCTAAGCCCTTCCTTTGTGTTGTGAATTTTTTTCTTGAAGTGGCTGCTAATATATTCACATATAAATTCTGATGCTACTTCTCCCTTATCGTGGGCACCAAGACCATCTGCCAACACAAAGCAGTAGGATTTGCCTTGTTTCACTGCCTTGACAGAATCCTCGTTGATAGTTCTTCCACCCTGATCAGTGTATATATCCCATAATATTTTCACCTGTCACCTCCATAGCATTCATTGTTACAAGGAAAGTCTTACCTCAAATAATTCATTAGTGTCAGCAAGATAGAACTTGTCTCCTGCGCTTAATGCTACCTTAGAGTTCTTCTGAATCATCTGACCACTCTCCAAAAATGTTCCATAGGAGGAGCCCAAATCGGTTAGTATAAATAATTCCCCCTGACTATCGTATTGTAGGATACAATGATTTCCACTGATTCCACGATGATTTTCTGGATAAGGAATCTTGCTTGAGGGGTTCCGTCCAAAGGTCATCATGCCTTCAACAAGAAAAACTTGCCCTCCATGATATCCTGTTACGCCGAATATTTGAGGCTTTTTTATTACTGGTTTTTCCATAGGAGGGATTATAGGCTGCGCTGGTAACCGGTGACTCTTTCTGGTCACCATTATTACAAGAAGGACTATTGCTACAAGAACCAGTAATGCAGCAATTGCTACAATAAATATGTATAGTGGATTGATAGACTTATTTTGATCATTGCTAGCATTGATATCAATATCAGGTCTAGTGGGCTCTTTAGTAGGTACCTCTGTAGGTACCTCTGTAGGTTTCTCCGGTATTATACTTGCAACCGGTACTTCTATAAGGATATCCTCTGATTTTGTATAAG
>CAZMYP010000008.1:17558-36949 GCA_964570535.1 uncultured Herbinix sp. | reverse complement strand
GGTATTATACTTGCAACCGGTACTTCTATAAGGATATCCTCTGATTTTGTATAAGGAATATTATTAGAATCAAGTTCTTTTATTAATCGATCTAGTAAATATGATCCGTTATAGCCAGAAGCTACCTGTCCATACGAATCTACTGTTGCAAAGGAATTTATACCTATAACATGGCCCTTTTCATTAATAAGAGGTCCGCCTGAATTACCACCGCTAATTGTTGCATCAATCTGATAAAACCTGGAGTTATTATATTTTGATATTTTGCTAATAATGCCACTGGTGACGGTTATATCCTCAGGGTAACCAGTAAAGGAATCATCAAGTATATCTGATATTGCAGGGAAACCAAGAGCATATATCTTATCACCGGATTCTGCTTCATCCTCAGTTTCAATAATTAAGGGCTGTAGAAAATTAAGTGGTTCACTTAGCTTTACTAATGCTATGTCATTTTCTACAAAGACAATATCAGTTACTTCAAGGGGATACTGCTTATAATCATCCAAATAAAGGTGGATATTTACCATATTCTCAACAACATGATAATTAGTAACGATATAGGTGACCGGCTTTCCCTGTATACCTATAGCAAATCCTGAACCCTGATAGGCATCCATTCCATCATCTGTTAGAATTCTGATAACACCATTTTTCACATCCTTTAGCTCCATATCAGCATATGTTATTTCAAATGTTTTTAAGCTAAAGGAAAGTACTAACAGAAAGAAAATTATCTTATATATAAACCTTTTCTTCATAATCACACTATCCTTTCGTAATATCCCAATATGTGAAAGAAGCTGTCACACAACAGTAACAGCTTCCCTTTATATTACCGCCTTATCATGGAAATCCATATGTTATATGACAGCTAAGCTACTTAGTTTTACCTTATTAGGAATAAAAATAATTATAATTTATTATATTCATGCTTTGGACAACTCCATCAAGGCTAAACTGAAAGGAGTAAACCAAATTACTTTCAACGTATTCCATGTAAACCCATTCACCACTATCGCTTAGATAGCAACTTGAGGGTTTCCCTAGGAAAGTAAGGAAATCGTTATAGGTACTTACTTGACACATAATATCATTTCCAAGAAAGCCAAGTTGTGACCCATACATTAGACAGAAACTAAAAACTTCTGTTTGTGTGCTGATATAAGCATCATAGGTTGAAAGATCGTCTTCCATAGTGTAGATATAGAAGGTCTCATCATCACCTTCTGTTGTACTATGATAACTAAAAGCATCCATAAGGGAGAAATCATCCACTGTACATTGGGAGAGAGCATAAAATGTTGCATGGTCCTCGGGGTAGTAGGTAGCAATTGAATCCGTCTCGCTATATGAAGAATCTATAGTATTATACCAATCTTCTACAACAGTATTAATCGTCCCAATATTGCCCTCTAGGCTAATATTTTCAATAGCACTATTATCAAGTATACTAAAATCTTCAATCCTATTATTTCTTAAATCCAAAGTGTAAAGATTGGTTAAGGATTCAAGGGGAGATATATCTGTTATCATGTTATCTGACGCTGCAAGGTAGCCTAAGTTTTTTGGCATGATTGGAAGATCCTTAAATAAATTAAAATCTATAGTAAGTCCCCATAGATTGGTACAATTACTCACATCAAGGTAGGATAATTGATTGTTGGATAAATTGATATCTGTAAGTGAATCAGGCAATTTAGGTACCTCAGTTAGAAAGTTGCCCGATGCACTTAAGTACAAAAGGTTAGTAAATTCTTCAATACCCTCAAGACTTGTTATATTGTAATATGATAAATAAAGCTCTGTGGTGTTTTCAACCATATTTCTCGTGATAATTGCATCAGCAGAAAGTCCCATGCTCTGTTTTACCGCATCAGTAAAATTCTTATCTGTAAAGACTATTATATCTGGATCAGGTCCCTTACTAACTATAAGCTCAACAGTAGAACCACTTTTTACAAGATCATTAAGATCAAATTCAGCAGATATAATAGTGTCAAGATCTTCATTGCTAAAAATCTTCTTAATGTTAGACTTTAGTCCAACCTTTTGTAGTGCTGTTTTTGCCTTGGCCTCGGTCATGCCCAAGACATCAGGCATTTTTACTTGAGCAGGACCTTTACTTATAACCAATGCTACTTCTTTTCCAAAGGTCTTTTTATCTGCAACAGGTGTTTGCTCAATTACCTCATCAATATCTGCAGCTTCATCGAAGACATATTCAATATCATTATCTTCTACTTTAAAGCCTTGCTTTTGTAAAGTCTCAATAGCATCATCCATATTTTCACCAATGATATTAGGAACCTTTGGCATAACAAAAAAGACAACAGCTGCAGCAATAGCAAGTAGAAGGATAAGTATAGCCACAAATATGGCAACTGGTTTTTTCTTCTTTTTAACTGGCTTTACACCTTGATTCATAGGCTGTTGAGGATAATATCCATTTGGAATCTGACTAGGGTATCCTGTTTGGGGCATGCCTTGCATATTTGGTCCAGGCATAGCTGAATGAGGAATACCCTGCATATTTGGTCCAGGCATTCCGGATTGCTGATAAGCTTGATAAGCCTGGTTATTGAAGACTGGTGCCTGTGGTGAAATCTGATTTATGCTTTGCTTGTTTGGTATAAGGTGAATTTGACTGTCCGGATTCAACAAAGCATCCTTGAAGTCCCTTACAGATTGATACCTATTAACTTCTTCTACTGCAAGAGCTTTCCTAATTACAGCATCAATCTGTGGATTGATAGGTATAAATGAAGTTAATGGTACAAGCCTATCCTGCTCTAATCGGTCTAATGCTGGCTGTGGGACAGTAGCTGTCATCAGATAATAAGCAGTTGCTCCTAAAGCATAGACATCAGTCCAAGGACCCTGATTTCCTTTTGTAAAATACTGTTCCTTTGGGGTAAAGCCATGCTTTAATATAACTGATAGACCCTTATTCTGATCCTGAACGGTCTGTCTTGCAGCACCAAAATCTAATAATTTAACCTGCTTTTGAGAGGTTATATATATATTATCAGGACTAATATCCCTATGTAGAATATCCTTTCTATGCATTTCAGCTAGAGCATCAATAACAGGCATCAGAATAGTGCGAACAGTATCAAAGTCTAAACGTCCGCCCATCTGTGATGCATATTCCTTTAATGTAATTCCTTCTACATATTCCATTACAAAATAAGCTGTATTGTTGGCTTCAAACAAGTCATAAGCATCAACAATACCTGGAAAATCCGAGAAGTTTTTTAGCATATCTGCTTCTTTTTTGAATTTTTCAATTCCTGCCTTGAAGGATTCAACTTTATCTCCTGTAAAAACAGTGATTTCTGATGAACCAGTACTTCTAGCTGCAAGCTCAGTAGGTAAATATTCCTTAATAGCAACTGTACCTTTGCCTTTATTATCATATCCAAGATATGTAATCCCAAAGCCTCCGTGACCTAAAACCTTGCCAAAGGTATAATCCCCAATTATTGTTCCAGGCAAAATAAAAATGGGGTTATCAGGTAAGTTGTTTTTATCATATCCACAGTGATTGCAGAATCTTCCTTCATTCATAGGTTCCATACACCCAAGACATCTGTATACGCCTTCCATTTATCTCCCCCTTAATATTAATATTTATTAATTGACTATTTTATTTAATTATAGCATTTAAACAATTACTGTCAAACAGAATGTTAGTGTTTTCATGTAAAAAATGAGTTTTAATGCATTATAAATGTATAAAATGTAGAAACATCATTTTGTTGAATACCATTTTTAACTATGTTAAAATTATAAAAGGAACCTAAAGTATATAAACACATATCAATAAGGCACCTTAGCTATATGTTATGAGAGAGGATTTGTTTATTATGCAACCATATGAAACTGATTTTTCAGAGATTTATGATATTCTGATGGAGGATATCCCCTATGATAAATGGGCAGATTATATAGAGAGTTTATTAAAACAATATGGAATAGATAAGGGTCTGATATTGGAGCTGGGGTGTGGAACCGGAACCATGACCAGAAAGATGGCAGCAAAGGGCTATGACATGATAGGAATTGATCTGTCAGAGGAAATGCTTTCACTGGCTAGGCAAAGAAGTGAGGGTATGGAGGATGGGATCCTTTATCTGCGTCAGGATATGAGGGAATTTGAGCTTTTCGGAACAGTGTCAGCAATATTTTGTGTCTGTGACACTATTAATTATATGCTCTCACCAGAGGACCTTAGTAAGGTATTTAGACATGTAGCAAACTATCTTGATCCGGGTGGATTGTTTATATTTGATATGGATACAAAGTATCTTTATGAGGAGGTACTTGGGGACAATACAACAGTTATGAATCACGAGACTGGTAACTTTATCTGGGAGAATAGCTTCTATCCTGATGAGATGATTAATGAGGTTAACCTTACCTTATTCCTTAAGCAGGAGAATTCATTATATAGAAAGCATGAGGAGACCCATGTAAGAAGAGCCTATGACCTGAATAAGATTATGAGCTTATTAGATGAAGCAGGGATAGACATGCTAGGTGCCTATCATGAGCTGTCAGATGAAGACCCTAGAGATGATAGTGAAAGGATATATATAATCGCGAGGGAAAGACGTCAGCCCAATAAGCTTTATATATAATTAATGGTAAATCAACAATATTATGCCACATTTAATGATTATGCTTCTAGCAGGAGGTTTTAAAATATGGAAAGAATAAGTTTGAAAAGATTAATTGTTTTATTTATAGCTATGATCTGTTTTTCTAGTTTCTTTTTTATAAATAAGTCAAGTGCTAATGAAATTCCCGCTGTGGATTGGATTTCCATAATTCAAGAACCTTCCAAAACAGTATATTCAAATGGTGAAGATCTTGATTTATCGGATATGATCTTGGAAGGTTTCTATTATGATGGAACTAAAATTCTTATTACGGATTATGAAATATCATATTATAATCCCGATCAACTGGGAGAACAGGATATTGTCATTGCCTATCAGAATAGATCCACTTCATTAAAAATTAGCATTTTACCAGCTAAGATAGAGAATGTTTCTATAGTACAACAAGATGCAACATCAGTTACCCTGAAATGGAATAAAATCTATTATAACAGATATGAAGTTTATAGTATGGATTATACAACAGGTGTTTATAAGCTAGAAGCGACCACATATGATGAAAACATCACTTTATATTATCCTTCGAGTGCCACGAGAAGTTATAAAATTCGCGCAATCTTTAATATTTATGGTAAAGATTATGTAGGAGATTTTAGTGAACCATTTATAATTGCTACCAAACCTGATGCTGTAACAGGTCTTCGGTTTGTTAATAATACAGCGACGGAAATATCATTATCTTGGGATGAGATTCCTGAGGCAACTGGGTATTTAATCTACCGTTCATTATCAACCACCAATGACTATGCATATAGCGGAACAACAGAGGATTCATTTTATACAGATAGAGGACTTGTTGCAGGCTGTAATTATAAGTATAAGGTTAGTGCCTATGTATTGAATGATACTTATGAGGGCGAATTATCATCAGAGATTGAGGCCTATACCAATTTAAATAAGGTGACACTGAACTATAAGCCAGGTGATGAGAAGGTAAGACTTAGCTGGAGCAAGGTAACTAATGCTACTTATTATGATGTCTTTATCCAAGAGGAAGAATCTGAGGTAGAATTTCTGACTACGATTGAAGGAAAGACCAATAGTTATATCGTGGAGGGCTTATCTATAGGAGAAAATTATTATTTTTATATAGCACCAAGACGTCTATATAATAATGTTATATATGATGGACCCCTATCCAACACTGTACAAGTCGCCTTAGATGAAATCGCAGCTACCAGCACTGCTGCCAAGCTATTTGCTAATAAGAAAGCATTTCAAGAATCTTTAGCCTATCTGGAAATAGACTCTTTTAGTAAAAATGTGAAGTATGGAAAGAGCTTTCCCTTGCCTGGACTGATTACTACAAATATTAATGGATTTTCGAGTACGAGAATGTGCCCACAAGGTATCACCTTTGCTGAGGATTATATATTATTAACTGCCTATGATATGGCAGGGGAAGAGAATTCGGTTATTTATGTCGTGCATAAGGATACTAATGAACTTTTGACTACATTAGTATTACCTAATAAGAATCATGTGGGTGGTATAAGCTTCGATGGAGTTAATGTTTGGATATCAAATGGAACTAGGGTTTCGTCTATTTTGTTTTCAGATGTAGAAGAAGCTGCTGAGAAGGGTGATGAATATTCTCTTGCTCAATATGCTACAACCTCTAATGCTCTGGGGATATCAGCATCTTATATAACCTACTATGATGATAAGCTATGGATAGGTTCTTATAATGAACTAAAATCCACAAGGATGTTCAGCTATGACATAGAGGATAAGGACAATAAACCGTATTTAGTAAAGGAAGATACGATTATTATGCCTACCAGAGTTCAAGGCCTTGCATTTACAGACGATGGAGTATTAATTATGTCACGATCCTGCCAACTTTACCAGGGGCTTCGTGGATATATGCGACAAATAGATGTATATGAACCGGCATTTAATATGAAGAGTGATGAAGGTATTATTCCATTAGGTGAAAGTGTTAATACGCTTGCTATGCCATCTATGGGTGAAGGAATAGCTATAGAAGGCTCATATCTATATATGAGCTTTGAATCAGCTGTATTTGATACGGCTTCTTATCAGATGGATAGGGTGTGTGCATTTAAGACATCTGCAATTTTATCAGCGCCTTTACAATGAAGGTTAGTTGATAAAGCATGATAGAAGGAAATAAATATATGCAAGGATGATTGTATAAGAGAAAGGAATAACTGACTTATGACAGATTATATTATAAGAGCAAGTGCAGCCAATAACCAAATACGTGCATTTTCAGCAACCACAAGAGATTTGGTAGAGCATGCAAGGGCAATTCATAATACAAGTCCCGTAGGCACAGCAGCTCTTGGCAGGCTTCTTACTGCTGGGGCAATGATGGGTATTATGATGAAGGGAGAGAAGGATTTATTGACTCTTCAGATTAAGGGAAATGGCCCTATAGGTGGAATAACAGTAACGGCTGGTTCAGATGCTACGGTAAAGGGTTATGTTAATAACCCAGAAGTATTACTTCCTCCAAATTCCAAGGGTAAGCTGGATGTAGGCGGTTCCATAGGAGAAGGGATGCTTACAGTAATAAAGGACATGGGACTTAAAGAACCCTATGTAGGACAAACTAACCTTGTATCAGGAGAAATAGCAGAGGATTTAACATATTATTATGTAACCAGTGAGCAGGTTCCCTCCAGCGTAGCTCTTGGAGTATTAATGAATAAGGATAATACGGTTAGACGGGCTGGTGGATTTATAATACAGCTTATGCCCTTTGCCGATGAGGAAGTTATCACTAAA
This sequence comes from uncultured Herbinix sp., assembly GCA_964570535.1. GTDB lineage: Bacteria > Bacillota > Clostridia > Lachnospirales > Lachnospiraceae > Mobilitalea. Next base: position 29,510 of record CAZMYP010000008.1, on the reverse strand, counting down.
TTGGAGGTAAAGCTTGGTAAATTAACAAGCATTACAGAGCTTCTTGACAAGGAAATGACTCCTGAGATGATACTAGAGGACCTCCTTGGAGAATTTGGTATGGAGATTTTGGAGACGAGTCCCACTGAGTTTAAATGTAACTGTAGTAGGGAAAGGGTTGAAAAGGCTGTGATATCTGTTGGTAAAAAGGATATTACGGAAATGATTGAGGATAATAAGCCAATTGAAGTCAATTGTCATTTTTGCAGTGAGCATTATATGTTTTCAGTAGATGAGCTTCAGGTGCTTTTATCTAAAGCAAGTAAATAATATAAGGATATGAAATGACAAATTGATGATAATTAAGGACATTGAAGCGGTTAAGCTTTTAGACTAGAATAGATCAATATACCATAAATTTATAAGACTTGTAGCTATACTTTGATTTGAAAGGAGAAGAGTAGTGAAGGGATCATTTTATACAGGCGAATACAGAAATCTATTTAAAGAGTTAGGTTATAGTGAAGCTGAGATTACAAATAAGCTTGAAGAAGCATATCAAACTATTTTCTATGGTTCAGAAGAAGAAAGCTTCTATCGTGAGGTTGAGGATGATATGGCTTATTTTGAGGACACAGGTAATTATGATGCTAGGACAGAAGGAATGTCCTATGGTATGATGATGTGTGTACAAAATAATTGGAAAAAAGAATTTGACCGTCTATGGAAGTTCTCTAGGACTTATATGTGGATTGAAGATGGTGATAATAGTGGATATTTTGCCTGGTCTGTACAGCCAGATGGTAGCAAGAACTCCAATGGACCAGCTCCAGACGGAGAAGAATACTTTGCAATGGCACTGTTCTTTGCATCAAACAGGTGGGGCGACGGTGAGGGCATATTTAATTATTCTAAGGAGGCAAGGGCAATCCTTCATGAATGCATTCATAAGGGTCAGGATGGTAAGCCCGGTAATCCTATGTGGGAGCCTACTAATAAACTTATAAAGTTTGTTCCTAATTTTAATTTTAGCGACCCATCATATCATTTACCTCATTTTTATGAATTATTTGCTTTATGGGCTAATGAAGAAGACAGGGATTTTTGGAAGGAAGCTGCTAAGGCTAGCAGAGAGTATCTGCATAAAGCCTGCCATCCTGTGACTGGTCTCGCCCCTGAATATGCTGAATATGATGGAACCCCTATTAGTATGGACAATAGGGACAGATATTATAGTGACTCATATAGGGTTGCTGCTAATATCGGTTCTGATTATGCTTGGTTTGCAGCTGATGAGTGGCAGAGAGACTGTGCTGACAAGATCCAGAAGTTTTTCTGCGAAACAGTTGATGGAAAGATTGATAGAGTATATCGTATTGATGGTACCATATTAGAGGAAAAGGCACTTCATCCAGTAGCAATTATTGCTACCAATGCTCAAGCGTCACTAGCAGCCCAGAACGAGAAAAACCTTAAGGAATGTGTAGATTTGTTCTGGAATACTCCACTTAGAACAGGGGAACGTCGTTATTATGATAACTGCCTGTATCTATTTGCCCTACTTTCATTAAGTGGCAACTACAGGATATGGATGTAAGAAATATTAGGGGAAGATTAATATTAATATAACATAACTGTTCAGTACCTTCACAGTTACAGGGCATCTTACGATGCCAATGCACACAAAACGGATAAAATACATCCATTTTGGCGCTGAAGCACTCGAATCCACTTCGTGATTCTCGGGGTTCTGAATAGTTACAATATAATTACAATGGGAGTAAATATAATTGTTAAAAAAGGAGAGGTTATATGAAATACGGATTTTTTGATGAAACCAACAAGGAATATGTAATAACAAGACCCGATACGCCTGCACCCTGGGCAAATTACTTGGGGTCACCTGAGTATGGAGCTATTATCTCCAATAATGCCGGGGGTTACAGCTTTGTAAAAAGTGGAGCCAACGGACGTATATCTCGATATATATTTAACCAAGAGGATAAACCCGGCAGGTATATATATATAAGAGATGATGAAGACAATGACTTTTGGTCTGCTTCTTGGCAACCAGTAGGAAAACCCTTAGGTGAAGCTTACGGTGAATATCAGAGTGAGTGTCGCCATGGTACGGCTTATACTACTATTAAAGGACGGTATAAGGACATTAGTTCAGAGGTATTGTATTATGTTCCTTTGGATAAGACCCATGAAGTATGGAAGGTTAAGATTAAAAATAATAGTGATAGACCAAGAAAAATATCAACCTTTGGATATATTGAATTCACTAACGAAAGCTTTTATGAAAATGACCTAGTTAATCTACAGTATACCTTATTTATTACAAGGACATATCTAAAGGGGAACAAGATACTTCAGACAATTAATGAAAATGATGAAAAGAATGAAGAAGGTACCAATAACAGAGAGCGTTTCTTTGGTCTAGTTGGTGCTCCGATCAAATCCTATAATGGAGATAAAACCTCTTTTATTGGAAATTATAGAAGCTACAATAATCCTATTGCTGTTGAGAGGGGTAACTGTGACAATGTGTTAAATTATAATTCTAATAGCTGTGCTGCAATACATACTAGTATGGAGCTACAGCCAGGAGAAAGTAAAGAGTTTGCTTTCTTACTAGGACAAAAGAATGATAAGGAAGCTACTAAAACACTTGACAGTTATTCTGATTTAGCTGTAATAGAAAATGAGATTAAAGAGCTTAAGGATTATTGGCATGGTAAGCTTTCTAATCTACAGATAAACACCCCAAGTAATGAATTTAATTCCATGATAAACACTTGGAATGCATATCAATGTTTTATTACCTTTATTTGGTCAAGGGCAGCATCCTTTATCTATGCAGGTTTAAGAAATGGTTATGGATACCGTGATACGGTACAGGATATCCAAGGAATTATTCACTTAGATCCTGCTATGGCAAAGGAGAAGATTAATTTTATGCTTTCTGCACAGGTGGATAATGGTGGAGGACTTCCTCTGGTTAAGTTTAATCACAAGGCTGGTTATGAGGATACTCCCGATGATGCATCATATGTACAGGCTACAGGTCATCCCGAATACCGTGCTGATGATGCTCTCTGGTTATTCCCTACAATATATAAGTATATGTCGGAAACTGGCGACAAGGGATTTTTAGATGAGGTTATTCCTTATGCAAACCGTGATGAAGGAACAGTTTATGATCATTTAAAGAGGGCTATAAATTTCTCAATGGAACGACTGAGCACCCATAATATGCCTGCAGGACTTCATGCAGACTGGAATGACTGTCTCCGTCTAGGTAAGAAGGGTGAGTCTACCTTTGTGGCTTTGCAGCTATACTATGCCATGACAGTAATTCGAGATATTGCAGTAGATAAAAATGACAAGGAATATATAGACTATATTGACAGGGTACAGAAGGGACTTAAGGACACAATTAATGAAAACTGCTGGGAGGATGACCGTTTTATCCGTGGATTCAAGGAAGATGGTCAGGTTATAGGTTCAAAGAATGATCCTGAAGCAAATATGTGGCTTAATCCCCAGTCTTGGTCAGTTATCAGTGGTCTGGCTACAAAGGAGCAGGCTAACAAGGCTTTGGAAAGTGTTAATAGAGAGCTTAATACAATCTATGGTTTAAGGGTTATGGCACCTTCATATGTGGATCATGCTTTTGATGGAGCTTTGGCTATTTTATTTAATCCCTCCACTAAAGAAAACGGAGGAATCTTTTCACAGCCTCAGGGTTGGATTATTCTAGCCGAGGCACTAATGGGACATGGTAATCGTGCATTTGAATACTTTATGGAATCCTGTCCGGCTGCTATGAATGACAAGGCAGAAATCCGCGTATTGGAGCCTTATGTTCATGGACAGTTCGTAGAAACCACCGATAGTCCTTTTGAAGGAAGAGCTCATGTACATTGGTTAACTGGTACGGCTTCAACTGTAATGGTAGGCTGTGTTGAGGGGATCTTAGGAATAAGACCTGACCTGGATGGACTTAGACTTGCTCCTAGTATCCCTAGGGAGTGGAAGGAGTTTACCATTGATAAAAAGTTCCGTGGTAAAATGCTAAACATTAAGGTAAGAAATGAATCAGGTGCAGAAAGCGGATTCAAGGAATTCTATGTTAATGGTGAAAAACTAGAAGATAACTATATTCCAGAAACTATAATGAAGGATAATAATGATATAGTGCTTGTTATGTAGATTTTAATTTAGTAATGCAATAAAGATATTAATATGCAGTAAGCTGTCTTATTTCGGAAGGAAATTATAGGCAGCTTACTTTTATTTTTGTTTTTATTGCAACCTTGTCCCAATTCTGCTAAAATCAATTTGTTTAATGGAAAACAGAAGATAACTATATATGTTTTATCAGCTTAGAAAGGAAGATTGGCTCATGAATAAGGAAGACGGTTATATAACTGATGGGATACATGAGGAATGTGGAGTCTTGGGTGTATATGATTCGGAAGGTAAGGACGTAGTATCAAACATATATTACGGACTTTTTGCTTTACAGCACCGAGGTCAGGAGAGTTGTGGAATAGCGGTAAGCGATACAAATGGACCAAAGGGAAAGGTTTTATCCTGCAAGGGAATGGGCTTAATAAGTGAGGTATGTACTGATGAAAGTCTTGAGAATTTAAAGGGTAATATTGGAGTAGGTCATGTACGGTATTCCAGATCAAGTGAGAACAGCATCCATAATACACAGCCTTTAGTATTAAATTATATAAAAGGTACCCTATCCCTAGCTCAAAATGGTAGCATAATCAATACTGCTGAGCTTAGAGAGGAACTAGAATATACAGGAGCCATATTTCAGACTACGATTGATACTGAGGTCATAGCATATCATATAGCCAGAGAAAGATTGAAATCTAAGACTGTAGAAGAAGCAGTAACTAAGGCTGTGAAGAAATTGGTAGGTGCATATTCCCTAGTTGTCATGAGTCCAAGAAAGTTAATAGGAGCCAGAGATCCATTTGGATTTCATCCTTTATGTATAGGCAAAAAGGGAAGCTCTTATATCCTTGCCTCAGAAACAGCGGCTTTAAATGCAATTGATGCCCAGTTTATTAGAGATGTACTTCCTGGAGAAGTGGTAATGATAAATAATGAAGGAATTCACTCTGATACATCGCTTTGTATTAAAAACCACGCTAGATGTATATTTGAATATATATATTTTGCTCGACCAGATAGCCATATAGACGGAATCAGTGTATATAATTCTAGAATAATGGCAGGACGAATTCTAGCACAGACACACGGAGTAGACGCTGATGTTGTGGTAGGTGTACCAGATTCGGGAAATGCAGCAGCACTTGGCTATGCCTTGGAATCAAAGATTCCCTTTGGTATGGCATTTGTTAAGAATAGCTATGTTGGCAGAACCTTTATTAAGCCAAAGCAGGCAGCCAGAGCTGCCAGTGTTCGAATTAAATTAAATGTCCTTCCTGAAGTAGTGGAGGGTAAGAGAGTGGTAATGATTGATGATTCCATAGTTCGAGGAACGACCAGTGCTAAGATAGTTAAGATGCTAAAAAAAGCAGGTGCAACAGAGGTTCATGTAAGAATTAGCTCTCCTCCATTCCTCTATCCTTGTTATTATGGAACGGATGTACCAACCGGGGATCAGCTAATTGCCAGAAACAACTCTATAGATCAAATCTGCCAGATGATCGAGGCAGACTCCTTGGGATATCTTGCCTTGGATCGTATAGGGGATTTGATTGGTAAAGACATGGGTTATTGCGATGCTTGCTTCACAGGTAAATATCCGACGGTGATACCCAAGAAGGAATAAGAACTGAGGGGCTGTTGTAAAACTGTACTCGGGGGATATAGGTGGAACCTCACACACTGATTAGTAGTACAGATACTGATGATATGTATTATGGTTACACTTATATCCCCCTTGCAATTTTGCAACAGCCCCTCCTATTATATTTTAAACAACCTGTTAGATGTATTCGCATTTCCTTTTACAGGGGTAGGTCTCTCTTCTTGAAGACATAGAATCCCAGCCCGTACATTACAACAGCGATAATAGTCAGGGCTATAAACTGAGGTATATAGCCTTCTCCGCTTATGATTTTATCAGAATCAAATAGGGTGAACATGGTAAAATATTTTAGAAAATTAGTTTTCTCACCGATATCAGAAATCATCTGTATAAGTAAGAAGGCAACTGGAAGTCCGGCTCCAATCATTAAGGAATTCTTAGTATCATTAAAAAGACAAGAAGCGAAAAATCCTATTCCAGTTACAGCATAATATAATAAGAGGGAGCCCTGGTTTAGTAGCAGGAATGCTTTGACATCCAATTTGCCGGGGAAAGTAGCATTAGAAAGGACTAAACCTACTATTGTTATAATTGCAATCATAATTGTGATGCTTACTATTATGAATAGTGATTGGGTTCTTGCTATTTTACTCCTCCTATTAGGAGTAGATAGAAGGTATGCCATAGAACCCTTATCTATATGGGAGGCAATACATCTATTACAAGCAATTATGGTATAGATCATTGGTAGAAGTAGAATCAAAAAACCATAAAAATAACTTCCTATAAAATCAATAAGGTCGGCTCCTATATCACTAAAGCCCATTGCGGCTATCATTCCCTGGGGCATTGTCTCTAGAACCTTATTTAATGATTCCTGTGTGGTCGGATCATACATGGTTATGATTATAGGAAGATAAACCATGAGGACCGCAACTATAATTAAAAATACTATATAATTTTGTTTGATGGTAGCTTTGAGTAATGGTTTGCTTAACATTTAACTTCCTCCCCTCTACATATTCGAGGCACTCTGTGGCTTATCGCCATAGTAGTGCATAAATATATCCTCAAGACTGCTAATTTCTGTATTAAGGTCCAATACGGTGTAACTTTGCAGAGTCTTAATAAATTCACTTATATTGCCAAGTATGCTTAGCTTTACTGTATTATCATTCACATCTATGATATCAAAGCCACTAGATTCTGAAAATCTTGATGCTGAAGTGGAGCTATCAAATACCACAAGATATATTTTTCTTCTTTTTAATCTTAAGTCATGCATGTTTTCTGTAGCCACAAGCTCTCCCTGTCTGATGATTCCTACACGGTCACAGGTTCTTTCAATTTCTTCAAAGCTGTGGGAGGACATAAGAATAGTTTTGCCCTTGTTCTTCTCCTCGAGAATCAAATCTGCAAATACTTTCTGCATTAAGGGGTCAAGTCCGCTGGTTGGTTCATCAAGAATTAGAACCCTTGGATCATGCATAAAGGCAGATACAAGACCAAGCTTCTGTTTCATTCCCTTTGACATTTTATGGATTTTGCCCTTTGTATCAAGTTCAAATAGATCTACTAATTTATCTCTAATACTAATATCTGTCATGCTGTGCATTTCAGCCATGAAACTTAAGAATTCTAAACCGTTCATACCATCAAAAAAAGCAATCTCACCCGGCAGATAACCCAGATGCTTCATAATGTCGGCACTGTTTGACCTACATTCTAAACCTAGGATTTGTACTGAACCCTTATCTGGTGTCAGAAAACCCATGAGATGTCTTATAGTGGTGGTCTTACCTGCACCATTTGGCCCCAAGTATCCGAATACTTCGCCCTCCTCAACACTAAAAGTAAGGTCGAAGTTGCCTTTGTGATCTCCATAGTCTTTTGTTAACCCATTGATTTCTATTATGGACATAGATAGATACCCCCTTTATATATTATTTCATCATTCAATGTATTGGGATTAATCATATTTGTAAATTTGATTTTACCAAAGTAAAACCAAACAAGTTGTTTTTTTGTCATCCGGATATTCCCATATGTAATAATCTTCTGTCAAAACCAGCTTGTCACCAACATTAACATCTCCCTTATATACTTGGGTTATTTCAATCTCACGTTTGGTATAGCCGAAAGTAGGCAGATCCTTTTGTAAATTGGCGTTATATAAGGTGAAAACCTGTTGCCCGAGAGTTCCCTTAACAAGGGTTCTGACGATTAAGTCTGATCGTTCTTCTACCTCTTGGAGATTATAATAGTATATCATGTCTCCCATAGGAAGCACAATCTCAATATCAGGGGGAGCTAAAAAATCTTCCTGCACATCTTAGTCATCAATTTCAGATGTGTCGGAGTCTGACTGCGCATGTATATCATCGTTTTCAATGGTGATACCGGCGTATAACTGCCCGTCTACAAGCTCACTATCAGAGGGTATACTAGAATCAGGTGCAGGAGCTGCTTTGCACGAAGCAAGCTATACCTATAAATTTTGTTAAAGGGTTTTATGTATTTTAATGATTAATCTTATTTTCTACCAGAAGTGCTGTCAACAACCGCTCCTAGAATGATACAGCGAAAAACAATAATTAAAGATATTGTTATAAAACAGATTACTGTGGTATACTGACACCATATAACAAATGAAGACTCCATAAGGAGAGATTATATGGATATAAATATGGAATATTATAAGATGTTTTATTATGTGGCAAAGTCAGGGAGCTTTACTAAGGCAGGAGAAGAGCTGTTTATATCTCAGCCTGCAGTAAGTCAGTCTATTAAGCTCCTAGAAGAAAGTCTAGGTAGCAGCCTTTTTATAAGGGTACCCAAAGGGGTTAAGCTGACACCTGAGGGGGAGATGCTCTTCTCTTATGTGAAAAGGGGCTACGAATATATTAGATTAGGGGAAGAGAAGTTCAAAAAAATGCTGGACTTGGAGCATGGTGAGATAAGAATTGGAGCCAGTGATATGACCTTGCAGTTCTATCTTCTTCCTTATCTGGAGCAATTTCATGAAAAATATCCGGACATTAAGGTTATAGTATCAAATGCACCTACTCCTAACACTCTTACCCTACTTTATGAAGGAAAAATTGATTTTGGTGTGGTTAGTGAACTATTCCAAGCAAAAGCTGGGATACAATGTAGTAAGGTCAAGAAGATAAGGGATATATTTGTAGCTGGTAGCAAATTCTCTGATTTGCAGGGTCGGATTATTGAGTATAAGGAATTGGCGGAGCTTCCTCTGATTAGCTTAGAGCATAATACCAGCACCCGTAAATATGTTGATGAATATCTGCAGGAAAATCAAACTGTTCTTAATCCAGAGTTTGAGCTTGCTACCAGCGATATGATAGTAAAGTTTGCATTAAGAAACCTAGGAGTGGGCTGTGTAGTTGAGGATTTTGCTAAAGAAGCCTTAATGGAGAAAACCTTGTTTAAACTACAGTTTCGTAATGAAATACCTGAAAGACATATCTGTATAATAACAAGCAAAAACAACCCCATAACTGAGGCCGCTAGAAGATTGCTTAGTATATTAAATACATTAGAAGATGGGGAGGGCATATGAAGCGTATTGCACAATTTGAGAAGGTAAGTAGAGAAAGATTTGTCAAGGATTGGCTTGATACATTTTTGGATTTATCAGAAAAAGACCAGCCAGAAGGCCAAAAATATAAAGAAGATTTACTCTTGGAGGCCAATGGTATCTACGAAAAAATTAAGCTTCCCAAGAGAGCTACTGAGGGATCTGCAGGGTATGATTTCTTTAGTCCTATTTTATTTTTCTTAGAACCAGGAGAAACCATTAAGCTCCCTACTGGCATCCGTGCTAGGATAGATGAAGGCTGGGTATTAAAGTGTTATCCAAGAAGTGGATTGGGATTCAAATACCGTCTTCAGTTAAATAATACAGTGGGTATTATTGATAGTGATTATTATGGCTCCAGTAACGAAGGCCATATATTCAGCAAGCTGACAAATGACAGCAATGAAGGAAAAATAGTGACTATTGAAGAAGGAATGGGTTTTATGCAAGGAATTTTTATAGAGTATGGAATAACCTTTGATGATGAAGTGGCTAGCATAAGAAACGGTGGCTTTGGTAGTACCACATAGAAGGTCTATTTTAATCAGGACACTTCTTTATGGTAGAGTACTACCGCTTTAACATGCTCTATACAAAATGATAAACCTATATTATAATTATTATATTAAAATGACTGTTCATGTGGACAGTGTATATATTTTGAAGGGAGAAAGGGAATGGGAGCAGATAAGACACAATATTTAATTGCAATGATAGTATATATGGGGGCAGTTATTGCAATTGGGTTTCGTTATGCAAAAAGAGCCAATGAAAGCTCAGATAATTATTTAATAGGTGGCAGATCTTTAGGACCATGGGTAACAGCCATGGCTGCTGAAGCATCTGATATGAGTGGATGGCTCTTAATGGGATTACCAGGTGTAGCTTATTGGTGTGGACTTGGAGAAGCTATATGGACAGCAATTGGACTCTTTATTGGTACATATTTAAACTGGTTGTTTGTGGCAAAGAGACTGAGAACCTATTCTCATGTGGCTGGAGATGCCATTACAATACCTGATTTCTTTAGTAATCGTTTTAAGGAAAAGAAAAAGATTATTCTAACTATATCAGCCTTATTTATTCTAGTATTTTTCAGTGTATATGCAGCCAGCTGCTTTGTTACAGTTGGAAGGCTCTTTAGTACATTATTTGGTGCAGACTATAGACTAATGATGATTATAGGAGCTTCATTCGTTGTAATATATACATTTATCGGAGGCTTCCTTGCAGAGAGTGCATCTGATTTCATGCAGGGAATTGTGATGTTTATTGCACTATCCTTGGTAGTTATACTAGGTGTTATAAAAGCTGGGGGTATTTCAGAAATTATGGAAAATGCAAGACAAATACCTGGTTTTTTGGAGTTCTTTGGGGTTGCCCAACCCCAGGTTGTAGACAAGGTGCAACAGGTTTCTCAAGCTGGTATTCCTTTGTTTGAAGCAGCAGGAAAGTATGGTCCACTAGTTATTATATCGACACTTTCATGGGGCCTTGGGTATTTTGGAATGCCACATGTGCTACTAAAGTTTATGGCAATTGAAAAGCCTACTGAACTGAAAACATCAAGGAGAATAGCCGTTGTATGGTGTGGAATTTCCTTATTTGCAGCAGTATTTATAGGTATAATTGGCAGAGTGCTATATCCTACTGAATTACTTACAAAGAGTGGCTCTGAGGGTATATTTATACTATTATCTAGTAATTTCTTTCTACCATTAATTGCAGGATTAGTTATGGCGGGAATCCTGGCTGCTACAATAAGTTCTTCAGATTCTTATCTACTAATAGCAGCATCGGCATTTTCAAAGAATATCTACCAGGGTATTATAAAGAAAAAGGCTACAGATAAGCAGGTACTTTTAATGTCAAGAGTAACCTTGATTCTTATTGCTGTAATTGCCATGATTATTGCAATGGATGAAGATAGTGTCATATTTACTGTGGTATCCTTTGCCTGGGCTGGCTTTGGAGCAACCTTTGGTCCTATTATGCTGTTCTCACTATTCTGGAAGAGGGTTACAAGGGTAGGTGCAGTAGCTGGCATGGTAACTGGAGGAGTGATGGTATTTGTATGGAACCTTCTAATAAAGCCCTTAGGTGGATATTTTGATATCTATGAGTTGTTCCCTGCATTTGTTATCTCATGTCTTGTAATAGTGATTGTATCTTTACTAACACCAGCTCCTTCCCAAGAGATACAGGAAGAGTTTGAAGAGGTTAAGAATTTTAAATATTAAATATTAAATAAAAATACGAAGGTACATTAATTTGTACCTTCGTATTTTTATTTTGTGTATTTTCTGTAAGAAGCATCTGATCTCTATGCTATCTGTTCAAATTGTGAATTATAGAGCTTGGCATAAAAACCATCCTTGGCAAGGAGCTCCTCGTGATTACCCTGCTCCACAATATCTCCCTCGTTCATAACAAGAATCATATCTGCATCCTTTATGGTGGATAGTCGATGTGCAATTATAAAGCTTGTTCTTCCCTTCATAAGACTATCCATGGCCTTCTGAATTAGGATCTCTGTTCTGGTATCCACTGAGCTAGTTGCTTCATCTAAAAT
>CAZMYP010000008.1:0-17548 GCA_964570535.1 uncultured Herbinix sp. | reverse complement strand
ATATCAACATTTTTGGATCTGCTAGAATTGCTCTTGCTATGGTAAGCAGCTGCTTTTGCCCTTGGGATATATTAGTGGTTTCTTCGTTAAGTACCATATTATATCCATCGGGTAGGGTAGAAATAAAATGATGAACATGAGCTGCTTTAGCAGCCTTTTTAACTTCCTCATCGGTAGCATCAAGCTTACTATAACGTATATTATCCATTATTGTTCCATTAAAGAGCCAGGTGTCCTGTAATACCATACCAAACATTCTTCTTAGCTGGCTTCTTTCAAAATCCTTAATGTTATTACCATCAATCAATATTTCGCCACTATTTATATCGTAGAAGCGCATTAAGAGCTTAACCATGGTGGTTTTACCTGCCCCGGTAGGTCCAACTATAGCAATCTTCTGACCATCAGATATCTTAATGTTAAAATCCTTAATTATAGTTGCATTAGTATTATATCCAAAGCTAACATGCTTAAATTCCACATTACCCTTAATAGCCTCTACGGGGAGAAGACTTTCGGTATCGGAGACCTCCTCATCAGCTTCAATAAATTCAAAAACTCTTTCGGAAGCTGCAGCTGTTGATTGAAACATATTGGCCACCTGGGCCAGTTGAGTAATAGGAAGTGTAAAGTTCCTTATATACTGGAAGAAGGATTGGATTTGACCAATTTGTATACGTCCATTAATAGTTAGATAGCCTCCAAGAATAGCAACACCTACATAACCTATATTTCCAACAAACTGCATAATGGGATGCATAAGTCCTGATAAAAACTGAGACTTCCAAGCAGATTCATAAAGGGTACCATTTTTATCATTAAAATCATTTATAAAGTCTTCTTCCTTATTAAAGACCTTAACTATATTGTGACCACTATAGACCTCTTCGACCAAACCATTAACATGACCTAAATATTCTTGCTGCTGGCGGAAATGTTTTTGTGATTTCTTGACCACCGTACCCATAATACCTAAAGAGATAGGGATAGTTATTAGGGCCATAAGTGTCATAGGTATACTTATTCTAATCATCATTATAAATATTCCTATAATACTAACTATGGAAGTAATAAGCTGGGTAAGACTTTGGTTTAGGCTTTGGCTTAGGGTGTCAACATCATTCGTAACTCTTGAAAGTATCTCCCCATGAGTCATGGTATCATAATAATTCATAGGCATACGGTGGATTTTCTCGGATATGCTTTTTCTGAATTTATATGATACACGTTGGGCTATTACATTTGTAATCAAGCCCTGGATAAATGAAAATAGGGAGGATGTGGCATATAAACCGATTAATAGGAGCAGTATACTTCCTAAGGTATTAAAGTTAATTCCCGTTCCACCACTGATTTTATCTGTAAATCCGTTTACAATTTCGGTGATTGCATCACCTAGTATAGTTGGTCCGATTATGGCAAATATGGTACTACCTATGGCGAATATAAATACGATTAGAAAAGCCCATTTATAACCGGCAAGATATACCAACAGTTTTTTAATGGTTCCCTTAAAATCTTTAGCCTTCTCTATAGGAACACCCATTCCAGGGCCGTGGCCACCACCACCTCTTGCTTTACCAGCTTTAAGATTCTTGCTTTCTGGGCTGAAAGGACTCTTATCCTTGTTATTCATAAGCCAACTCCTCCTTTGACAACTGGGAAGATGCTATCTGACGATATACTTCACAATCCTTTAGTAGTTCCTTGTGGGTTCCTTTACCTACGATTCTTCCACTGTCCAATACTAATATCTGATCAGAATTAAGGATGGTACTAATTCTCTGGGCAACAATAATCACTGTGCTGTGAGATAGCTCTGTTCTTAAGGCCTTTCGTAGGTTACTATCTGTTTTATAATCAAGTGCTGAGAAGCTATCATCAAATATATATAATTCAGGATCCCTTGCAATAGCCCTAGCAATTGATAATCTTTGCTTCTGGCCACCAGAGACATTGGTACCTCCTTGAGCAATTGACTCCTTGTATCCGTCTGTCCTCTCCTGAATAAAATCTGTTGCCTGAGCTATTCTTGAAGCCTTGTCTAGGGCTTCAACTGAAATATCAGATACACCAAAGCCAATATTTGATTCGATTGTTCCAGTAAATAAAACTCCCTTTTGTGGAACATATCCAAGCTTTTCTCTAAGTTTATGCTGGGATATCTTGCGAACATCAACTCCGTTAACATGAATCTCTCCTTCGGTTACATCATAGAACCTAGGAATAAGATTAATTAAGGTGCTTTTACCACTACCTGTACTGCCTATAATAGCAGTGACTTCACCGGGCTTTGCAACAAAGCTAATATCAGACAGGACATCCTCCTCAGCATTTGGATATCTGAAGCTAACATTTTTGAATTCCAGCAGTCCTTTTTTATTACTATCCATGGTTTCTTCCTGCTTGGGGTCGTGGATTGTAGCCTTCTCCTGTAAGACCTCATTAATACGCCCTGCTGATACAGCAGCTCTAGGAAGAATTATAGATACCATGGTAAGCATTAGGAAGGACATAATAATCTGCATAGTATACTGGATAAAGGCCATAATATCTCCAACCTGCATTGTTCCACTGTTAATTCTGTCGGCGCCCACCCATATTATAAGGATAGATACTAAATTCATAATTAGCATAAGTGCAGGCATCATAAAGGTCATTACCTTGCCAACAAATAAGTTGTTTTTTGTTAGGGCCTTATTTACATCATCAAATCTTTCTTGCTCATATGTTTCATTACTAAAAGCTCTTATAACTGGAAGACCGGATAGGATTTCCCTAGTAACGTGGTTCAACTTGTCAACCAACTTCTGCATTAGTTTAAACTTAGGCAAGGCAACAACCATAAGAATTACAACAAGAACAAATACTGCTCCAACACCAACTCCCAAGGTCCAAGTCATGGTGGTATTGGTATTTATAATCTTGATTAATCCTCCCAGTGCCAAGATGGGAGAATAGATTACAATACGGACCAACATAACAATCATGGTTTGGATCTGTTGTATATCATTGGTACTCCTAGTAATTAAGGAGGCAGTAGAGAACTGGTCCATCTGTGCATTTGAAAATGATAGAACTTTACTAAATACCTGCTTTCTAAGGTCCCGACCCAGCCTAGCAGCAATTCTCGCAGCCACAAAGGTAACCAGGATTGAAGCTAGCATAGCGGCTAGGGCAAGACCTATCATCTTTGCTCCTACTATAAAGATATAGCTTGATTGTATCTTACCTATATCTACACCGATTGCCTCATATTCTGCTTTTACATAAGCAACAGCAGCTTGAGATTTAAGAGTATCAGGCACACTAGCAATTTGTTCTGCCATCATCTGTTTACCAAAGGGGACTGTTCCCATTTGACTGTATTCCAGAGCGGATTTTATAAATAGTGGTTCGGTCAATAGATCACTAAGGCTGGCCTCGTCCTTCCCATCCCAAATATATAGGCTCTCCGTATTCAGAAGAGGATATTGTTTAAGATAATCCTTAAGTTCATCTTGACTAAGGTTATCCTTATTAATTAAGGTGTAATGGGATAAGAGACTGTCTTTGTCGCTTTGATCCATAAATAACAATAGCTTGTCTAGCTCGGTTAATCTGATTACCTTGGGTACAGAACTATCTATTCCACCTTGAAGTATACCAATATTAACAATATTAGAGGTATACGAAGGTAAAGATAAATCACAAAAGGCCTGAATAAACAAGAGAACTATAACAAACAGAAGTGCAGCGACTGATTTTTTAAGATTTTTTAAAATAGTCAGCATTGTAAACTTTTCCTTTCTAATTTTTACCAGTATATATTATTTAATTATATACAGCAATAGTATTGACATTACTTTAATGATTCTTTATTCCTTTTCTTTGCTGGGACTAGATTTATTTTACATAATAGATTATAATTATTATATCTCTTTTTAGTGAAAAAGCAATGATTACCATGCATGGGGTGATAAATTGAAGGAAAAATTAGAAGGCTTTGCTAGAGGTGAGTTTGAATATGAACTTTCTACCCCTCACCTTTCTGTAGATGAAATTGAAATCAGGGTAGAAGCGGGGAAACAGTATGAAGGAAGCTTTGTTATTAGTAATAGTGAGAAGAAAAATATAAAGGGAATTCTATATTCATCCAACAGGTTACTTTCATTTAACTGTACTGATTTTCAAGGCAAAGAAAATATTATTATCTACCAATTTGATGGATCATATCTTAACCCCTCTGATAATTTAAGGGGTAACATAACCATAATCAGTGATTGTGGTGAAATCCTCCTGCCGTTTACGATATATGTAGAGGCTCCTTCAATTAGTACTTCTATTGGTAAGATCAAGAATTTATTTGAGTTTGCTAATCTGGCTAGGATGGATTGGACTGAAGCAAAGCGGGTTTTCCGCTCCGAAGAATTTGAACGGGTTATTATTAAGAATGAAAACAAATATCATATTATATATCACAATCTATTAAAAAGCATCTCTACCAGTCAAGCTTTAGAAGAATTTCTGATAGCAGTTAATAAAAAACCAAGAATTAATCTTGCTATAGATAAGATACGGCTGGAATATGAAATCCAAAACGATAATTTCATGGATAAGCTGACCCTTACTAAGGACCATTGGGGTTATGCGGAAATTCGGGTAAGCAGCGATGCTCCGTTTGTTTTGCTTGATCAAAAGTTCCTTTGGGCTGATCGCTTTATTGGTAATAAGCATCAGATTTCATTTACAATAGATATTAATAAAATGCATCCCGGTAACAATAACGGCACAATATGTATTAAGACTGTCCATCAGACTATAATAGTTGAGGTCTTATATAAGAATCACGGACAAATCACTCCTAAAGCAAAAGAAAATAAAAAGCTAATGGGACTAAACCATGACTATACCAGGAAATATCTTGATTTTCGTGTAGGACGTATTAATACATCTAGATATATTCAGGATACTAAGAGATTGTTAACAGTCAATAGTATCCCTGAAGAAAGTACAATGGCCATGCTTATCAATCTGCATCTGGCAGTGGTCTCTGAGAATAAAAGATTGGCAGTAGGCTTGTTGGAGAGATTATCAAGGGAAGAGGACAAGCTTCGGGAGGACTCAACCTTTGAATACTGTGCTTATCTTTACTTAAAGGCACTTTACAAGAAGGATGACGAAACCATAAGAAGTGTTACTGATATAATTAATAAGATCTATCTTAGAGGAAATTATGATTTTAGAATACTCTGGTTCTTGTTATATACAGATAAAAGGTATGAGAGAAATAGGAACTATAAGCTAGAGGATATTAAAGATCAATTTGATGCTGGCTGTCGGTCGCCAATACTTTATTATGAGGCAATATGTGTATATAATGAGGAGCCATACTTACTAAGGGATTTAAATGATTTTGAAGTCCATGTCATGAATTATGGTATTAAAAACAACTGCTTAACCAAGGAGCTGACTCTTCAGTATACATATTTGGCTGGTAGGCTTAAGAATTACGAACCCATAGTATATAGGGGACTGAAAAGACTTTATGATCTTTATGAAAAGGACGAAATTCTTTCAGCTATTTGCAGCCAATTAATTAAAGGCTATAAGAAAGATAATAAATATTTTGATTGGTATAGACGGGGTGTAAACGCTCAACTTCGAATTACTGAACTCTATGAATATTATATGCATGCTGTTAATGAGGACTTGCAAGATTCACTACCTCAGTCATTATTGATATATTTTGCATATAACAGCAGGCTTAATGATAAAAAACAAGCATATTTGTATGCAAATATAATTAAATACAAGAAAAATAATGATAATATATATCAGCTATATTATAAAAGGATGGAACAATTTGCAATAAAGCAGCTGGAGGCTAAGAATATTAGTTCTAGCCTTGCAATCCTTTATAGGGAGTTTATAGATAAACCGGGAAATAGTAGCCTTGCGATCTATCTTCCAGAAGTAATGTTTACTAGGGAGCTTTATTGTAATAATCCCAATATGGTAAGCGTTGCAGTAGTACATAATGAATTGATGGAAGAGGAGATAAGGACCCTTACTGAAGGAAGAGCATACATACAGATTTACTCTAGTAATGCAGATATTTTCCTTATAGATTCACTTGGAAATAGATTTGTTGTTTCTATTGATTATAAGTTGACTGCACTATTAAAAGCAGAAGAGCTTCATGGTATTTTTATAGAAGGAGACAACCATCCTAAGTTGCTTTTATACCTCTTTGATCATTACCAGAGGAACCTGGTAGTAAATAAGGAGTCCATAGAATTAAGAAAGCAAGTTTTATTAATTAAAGGCTTAAAGGAGTCCTATTATATTGACTGCCTTTTAGCTCTTATTGAATATTATTATGAGTATTACAATGGGGATATGCTAGAGGAATATCTCTTGAAATTAGATCTATGGAAGGTTAAGGAAGCTCATAGGATAAAGTATCTGGAGTATATGGTGGTTCGGGGATATTATAATAAGGCTTTGGAGGCCTTAAGTAGCTTTGGAACAGAAGGTATCTCCATTAAGAGGCTTCTTAAATTGTGCTCAGGATGGATAACTTATTCTGGACTGGATGCTAAGGAGGACCTATTAGTATCTCTTTGTTATTATATTTATTCCCAGGGAAAGTATGATGAAACCATTCTTCACTATCTGGTAAAGTATTACAATGGTTCTACTGAGAATATGATTAACCTCTGGCAAACTGCAAGGGACTTTGACCAAGATCCCTATGAACTGGAAGAAAGATTACTAGCTCAGCTATTATTTACTGAAAGTGAATATAAAGGAATCTTTGAAATATTTTTGGACTACTACAGTAAGATTACTAATCATTTACTAGTAAGAGCATTTATAACTTATTATTCTTATAAATATCTGGTTCATAATATGGAGCTTGAGGATAAGCTCTTCCCGATTATTCGAAGGGAACAAAACTATGAGGAGAACAACATAAGCCTATTAGCATGGTTGAAGTACAATTCGAATAATAAAAAGCTAACTGATAATGATAAGAACTTTATTTCCTATAATATTGATAGATTTGTTAGACAGGGCATAGTTCTACCATTTTTCAAAAACTATCAGAATACAGTAAAGCTACCGGAACCCATAGGGGATCGATATTACGTGAAATACAAGGCCAATCCACAAAAACAGGTTTTTCTGAATTATCTTATTGAGAAGAATAATTCTAAGAGGGAATATATAACGGAGCTAATGCCTAATATTTTCATGGGAATTCACGTTAAGGAATTTGTGCTTTTCTATAATGAAGAGCTTCGATACTATATATCTGAAGAATTAGATGATCATGTGAATATAACAGAAAGCTTACTTTTAAGTTATGACGGGACAAATGAAGCCGAGGAAGATTCAAAATATATGCGTATAAATAATATGCTTATGGCGCTGGATATGTGGGATGACAATACTCTTCTTGATAATATGGCTGATTATGTGGAAGCTGAACATATAATCAGTGAGTGCTTTAAGCCTTTGCCATAAAAATATTAGATTATTATATTGTAACTATTCAGAACCCCGAGAATCACGAAGTGGATTCGAGTGCATCAGTGCCAAAATGGATATATTTTATAATACTTGATTTAGAAAAGGGAGAATGAGGATGAATAATCAAAGGAAATTGATTGTTGGTTTTGATTTATGTGATGATTTTTCACAGATAAGCTGTTATAGTTATAAAACCTTTGAACCGATACCCATATGCCCCTATGAGGAAGATGAGAACACCAAAATTCCTACAGCCCTTTGTGTAAAAAACGAATCAAGAACCTGGGTTTATGGGAAAGAGGCCTTAGACTGTGCAAAACACGGAGAGGGCCTACTGGTTGATAATCTTTTACTTAAACTAAAGCTTAAGGAAGAGGTTGAGATACTTGGGCAAAGTTATAGCCCTGTATCACTGATAAAAAAATATATACGAAAAACCCTAACTCTGGTTAAAAATCATTTTCCAACTGAAACCATTACACAGATAGTTATAACTCTTCATGAGATGGATCCACAGATTATTCAAGGGATTTATGAGGCCTTATCTAATCTTGGCATTGATAAGGACAGGGCAAATATTATTAGTCATGGCAGTAGCTTTATGTACTATGCCCTAAGTCAGGACAGGGAGCTTTGGTTAAATGATGTTGGAATGTTTGATTTTAGTGAGCATGGTCTGGATTTTTATCAAATAAGTATCAATCGTAGATCAAATCCCATTATAGCAGGACTGGAGAAGAGAAGCTTTTCAGACACATTAAATTATTCTATGATAAACAATAAAAATCTTGATTTGGGCTATACCTTTGAAAACATTGCAAATACTGTTTTGTACAAACAGATTATATCTACTCTATATTTTACTGGTAGGGGTTTTGAAGGTGAATGGTCAGAGGAAGTAATAAAAAGCTTATGTGCAGGTAGAAGGGTTTTTAAGGGACCGAATCTATACACTAGGGGAGCCTGCTTCGCAGCAAAGGAGCTATCAGGGGAAGAAAAGCTTAGCAATATAATACTTCTTAATAATGATATGATTGTAAATGCAATATATATTAAGGCATATGTGGATGGAGATATTAAAGAGGTCCTAGTGACAGACCCAGCTGTGCCCTGGTATGAAGTAGATAAGGAAATCGAGCTAATTCCCTACGGGGTTTCTGAGATGGAAATAGTCTTTCGTAATATTTTGACTAAGAAAACTATTATACAGAGAATACCCTTGCAGGATTTTCCTGAAAGGCCTGAAAGAATGACAAGACTTAATATTAATATTGCATGTATTGGTAAATCCAAGGTAAAGCTAACCATTACAGATATGGGTTTTGGAGATATATATAAATCAAAGGGAAGGTTAGCTGAATATTTTCTGGATATGTAATACTAGACAATTAGGATGTTTCAACTTCTATTTTGAGGGTATGAATTATTGATCTATAGTAAAGAATATGACATAAGATAAGTGAGGATAAGCATGGGAAAATTAATTCTATGTAGTGGAAAAAGAACAAATCGGCCATATGTACTGCCTGCCGCAGGCTACAGGATTTATTCTATTGAAGAACTGTGCTACTACATTTATAATAATATATATTTTATTGATGAATTCTTCTTCTCTGTTTCTCTAGTAGACTGGATTGGTAATGAGCTTGGACTTCTTGAAAGGGCTGAGAAGCTAGAACAGATGGTTATGCAGGGAGCGGATTTTAAAGCCTTACTTGCTGTAGTCCTATGTAGTTCGGATTATTATACGGAGCAGGAGCTTAAAAAACTCCTTACAGCAGTCGATGAGATAAGGGCTATGCCCGCTGCAAAAAGATGGTATATTAAGGCCAATTCATTTCTCAAAAGAAAGCAGTATCCAGAAGCTGTAGCAGAGTATGACAGGCTTCTTATATCCAAAGAAGCGGTGGACTTAAGTCCCAAGGATTATGGGGATGTACTTCATAATTATGCAGTTGCAAAGCTACATATATATGGGCCAGAAAGGGCAGTCGAGTCTTTTTTAAATGCCTATGAACGTAACCGTAGAGAAGAAAGCCTTAGGCAGTATCTATATGCTCTTTGGTTATCTCGTGATTTGGAACAATTCGATGAAAAGATTCAGGAATACCATGTAAGCAATGAGCTTAGGGAAGATATTGTACTTAGGATGGAACAGCTATCTAGGGAGGCACGAATGAGTAAGGCTATGGATGAGATTAATCAGTTAAGAAACATAAAGAAGGCTGGAAGATTACCTGAAGTTAGAGAAGAATGTGGAAGGATTATTGATAAGTGGATAGGCGAGATACGATTATTGTAAGGGCTGGGGCTATTAGAAAATCAACTTCTAAGACAGGAGATTATAGATATGAGATGGATTGGTAAGCTTTTTAAGAAATCTGGCAATATGGATACAGATATAAACCAAGAGCAAACCAGGTCAAATGATATAAATATGAATCAAACAGACCAAGCAATTAGCCATAGTGACTGGAAGGGATATATTAAGGAAAACGGTGAAGCTATTGCAGAGTGTCGCCTTCGAATAGAAGAAGCAAAGGCAGAGTATAAAGTTGTAACCTCTTATCTTACAGATATGCAGAAAATAGATATGATTCCAACACTTCAAAGAGAAGTAATGGAGGATGCAGCAAGAAATATTATTAATCTAAACAAAGAAAGAAATCATATTCGCAGTAGAAGCTACGACATAACAGATACCCAGTATCGGTTATTTGAACAGTATGAGATTGAGATACCCAAGGAACTAACATCTATTAAGGAAGCTGAAAGCTATCAGGAAAGTATAGAGGAGGATTTCAAGCATTTAGAAAAAGAGAAGCAAGGCCTATTGGAGAATAAGGAGGATATTGTTAGCAAACAATCCTTCTTAAGGGGAATTGCTATTGCGACATGTATAGTTATTGTAGTTTTATTTATTATATTCGCAGTATTATCAGGCGCTAATGGATCAAATATGACACTTCCATTTCTGTTAACTGTATTGATGGGAATGGCATCTGCACTTTATCTCTTTATGGAAGCTAGAAGGAATATTTATGATATTAAGCTAACACAGGTGAAGTTAAACAAGATAATTATGCTTTCCAACAAGGTGGCTATAAAATCAGTAAACAACCGCAATTATCTGGACTATATATATAGCAAATATATGGTAGATGACTATGAGCATTTTAAGAATAGATGGGAACAATATATTAATATTAAGGATGAGAATAAAAGATATCAAAGCAATTCTCATCTTATGGAATTCTATAATGAAAGATTGATAGAGGAGCTTAAAAAATATAATATCTCTGATTCAGAGATATGGATTTACCAGCCCTCAGCAATTCTAGATAATCGGGAGATGGTAGAGGTTAGGCATAGATTAAATATTCGCAGACAGAAACTAAGAGAGCGAATTGAGCTTAACCAAGAGCAGAAGCAAAAGGCTACAAAGGCTATTATATCATTAGTCAAAGCTTTTCCTGATAAAGAAGATGAGGCCATCATTATCCTAAAGAAGTATCAGATTAAGAAGGATGAATTACCCATGACTTTTATAGAAGAAGGTGTGACCTATGGCAAAAACAAGCTGTGAGTACTGTTCAAATTACGAATATGATGAAGACTATGGCTCATATATATGCTTGGCAAACTTAGATGAGGATGAAATGAGTAGGTTTATTAGAGATTCTTACAGTGATTGTCCTTATTTTTCCTTTGGTGATGAGTATAAGATAGTTAGGAAGCAGATGTAAGATGTGGAATTATTCTAAATTCAGATAAGTACTTGACAGATTATCGAATTTTGCATAGTATATAAATAATATTAAATTGACAAATGCGTTGATAAAGAGGAGTAGGTAGGGAACGCTTAACAGAGAGATCATCCACTGGCTGAAAGATGGTTATTAAGTAGTCTTACTGAAGGTAGCTTTGTAGCATTATTTCTGAAGCTAGAAGAAGCAAGCCAAGCTTGTGAAATATCCGAGTGCGGGTATACAATCTAAGGTGAGTAGGAAATACCGGGAAGTCCCGTTACAGACAAATAAGGTAGCTAGACATCAAAATCAACATTTCATGTAGAAACAAGCTACGAATAAAGGTGGTACCACGGTTCTTCGTCCTTTGCGTCGAGGAACTTTTTTTGTTATTTAAATTAAATTAATTTTCTTATATTAGAATTGAAAATGATAAAAACAAGGAGTGATTAACATGGAAAAGGAATTAGCAAAGACCTATAACCCCAAGGATATCGAAGACAGATTATATCAGAAGTGGTTAGATAACAAATATTTTCATGCAGAGGTGGACAGGAGTAAGAAGCCATTTACAATTGTGATTCCCCCCCCCAATATTACAGGACAGCTTCATATGGGTCATGCACTTGATAATACTATGCAGGATATACTTATAAGGTTTAAGAGGATGCAGGGCTATAATGCTCTGTGGCAGCCGGGTACTGATCATGCTAGCATTGCAACAGAGGTTAAGATAATCGAACAGTTAAGAAAAGAAGGTATTGAGAAGGATGATCTTGGCAGAGAAGGTTTTCTTGATAGAGCATGGCAGTGGAAGGAAGAATACGGCGGTAGGATTATTTCACAGTTAATGAAGCTTGGCTCCTCCTGTGATTGGGAGAGAGAAAGATTTACCATGGATGAAGGTTGTAACCATGCTGTTAACAAGGTATTTGTTAAGCTTCATAAGGAAGGCTATATATATAAAGGCTCTAAAATTATTAACTGGTGTCCTGTATGTCATACATCTATTTCAGATGCAGAGGTAGAGCATGAGGAGCAGGCAGGTCATTTCTGGCATATCAAGTATCCTATAGCAGGAGAAGAGGGATTTGTTGAGATTGCTACCACAAGACCTGAGACTATGCTTGGAGATACCGCTGTAGCAGTACATCCTGAGGATGAAAGATATCAACACCTAATAGGTAAAAGTGTTATCTTACCCATTATCAACAAAGAAATTCCTGTTGTTGCCGATGAGTATGTAGATAAGGAATTTGGTACAGGTGTAGTTAAGATTACTCCAGCCCATGACCCAAATGACTTTGAGGTTGGAAAACGTCATAATCTTCCGGAAATAAATATCATGAATGATGACGCCACAATTAATGAATATGGTGGTAAATATTCAGGAATGGATCGCTATGAAGCAAGAAAAGCAATAGTAAAAGAATTGCAAGAGCTTGGTCTTTTGGTTAAGGTAGAGGATCATTCCCATAATGTTGGCACCCATGATCGTTGCCATTCAACTGTAGAGCCTATGATCAAGCCTCAATGGTTTGTTAAGATGGAAGACCTAATCAAGCCTGCTATAGAGGCTGTAAAAGCTCATGAGATTGAGATTATTCCTGAACGTTTTGAGAAGATATATTTTAACTGGACAGATAATATCAGAGATTGGTGTATCTCCAGACAGCTTTGGTGGGGACACAGAATTCCAGCTTATTATTGTGATAGCTGTGGCCAGGTTATTGTATCCGAGGAAGAGCCATCCAGATGCCACATCTGTGGAAGTACTAATATAAGACAGGATGAGGACACTCTAGATACCTGGTTTTCATCAGCCTTATGGCCATTTTCAACTCTTGGCTGGCCTGAAAAGACTGAGGATTTAGATTATTTCTACCCTACAGATGTACTTGTAACAGGTTATGACATTATATTCTTCTGGGTTATAAGAATGATATTTTCTGGGTATGCTCACATGGGAGAGAAGCCCTTTAGCAAGGTACTTTTTCATGGCTTAGTTAGAGATTCCGAAGGTCGTAAGATGAGTAAATCCCTTGGAAATGGTATCGACCCTCTTGAGGTTATTGATAAATACGGTGCTGATGCACTGAGATTTACTCTGATTACAGGAAATGCTCCTGGAAATGATATGCGTTTTTACTGGGAGAGAGTTGAGGCTAGTAGGAATTTTGCCAATAAGGTGTGGAATGCATCTCGCTTTATAATGATGAATCTTGAAAAGGCAGATTTACAAGAGGACTTAGATGAGAGTAAGCTTACTCAGGCTGACCGCTGGATATTGTCAAAATCCAATACCTTAGTTAAAGAAGCTACAGATAATCTTGAAACCTTTGAACTTGGTATAGCTGCACAGAAGATTTATGATTTTATCTGGGAAGAATTCTGTGATTGGTATATTGAGATGGTTAAGCCTAGATTATATAATGATGAGGATGAGACTAAGACAGCTGCGCTTTGGACCCTACAAAAGGTACTGACAAACGCCCTAAAGCTTCTACATCCATATATGCCATTTGTGACTGAGGAAATATTCTGCACCCTTCAGGAAATGACAGGACTTAAGGAAGATGATTCAATTATGATATCTTCATGGCCTGAATATAATCCTAACTGGGAATTTATTAAGGACACTGAAAGCATAGAGCTAATAAAGGCAGCAGTTAAGGGTATCCGTAATGTTAGATCAGAAATGAATGTTCCTCCAAGTAGGAAGGCATCGGTTATTGTGGTTTCGGATAATGAGAAAATCAGAGGGATTTTCACAGAGAGCAAGGTATTCTTTGGAACCTTAGGCTTTGCCAGTGAGGTTATAGTTAAAGAGGATGAGTCTGGAATTAGCGAGGATGCTGTATCTACAGTTATTCCAGGAGCACAAATCTATATTCCCTTTTCTGATCTTGTAGATATAGACAAGGAAATCGAACGCCTTACTAAAGAGAGGGAGCGGTTAGAAGGAGAGCTTAAGCGTGTTAAGGGAATGCTTGCCAATCCTAACTTCGTATCTAAGGCTCCTGAAAGTAAGATTGCCAAAGAGAAGGCAAAGCTTGAAAAATATAGCGATATGATGAATCAAGTCAATGAAAGAATTCAGAGTTTTAAAAAGTAATAGCAAGTGTTATAAAACAATATTTTCTACTAGGAAAGTACCTTGCAATTATTATTGTTATCCATTATTATTAATGTATAAATGAAGATACTATATAGTAAAACTAAGGATAAATAAGAAAAAAGGAAAGAGGTAACGAAGAATGATAATGGATGAATATATTAATTTTACAATTAATAAACAAAAGCATATAGCTCTAATAGCTCATGACAGCAAGAAGGACGAGATAGTTGAATGGGTAAAGGAAAATCAGGATATTTTGAAGAACCATTTTCTGAGTGGTACAGGAACTACAGCCAGATTAATTTCTGAAATGACAGAGCTTCCAGTTAAGGCCTATAACAGTGGCCCATTAGGGGGTGACCTGCAGATTGGTTCAAGAATAGTGGAAGGGAATATTGATTTTGTTATATTCTTTTGGGACCCACTTGAATCACAGCCACATGATCCTGATGTAAAAGCACTACTACGTATAGCTGCTGTATATGACATACCAATAGCTAATAATCGGGCTACTGCAGACTTTTTGATTACATCAAAGTATATGAGTGAAGAGTATGAAAGAAAGGTTGTAAATTACAACCGAATAATTAGTACTAGAATTAAAGAAATGACTAAGTAATCGTATAATATCAAATCAAAACCCTAGGAATTAATCATCGTTCAATTGAATCGAGTGAATTAGGTCCTAGGGTTATTTTGTATTATCTATTTTATCCTTAAGCCTGGTTATGATTCTATAGGATTGAGCTTGTCAGACTGTCAATGAAGAACCTAGCGCCTTCAGACAGGGGAATATCCAGGTTATAGGCAGCCACTAGCTTGCGAGGGGGTATCTTTTGTTCTGTCTCAATAATAGATAATTCGTCCAATACCTTAATGCAATAATCAGGTACAAAGGCAATACCCAGACCAATTCGCGCAAGATCTATTAATAAATCGTTACTGGCCAGTTCTATGGCAGGTACAAGATCCAGCGAGTTTTCTAAAAATAAATTATGGAGAAACATACTAGTAATTGCTCGTTTTTCTAGCATTAGTATAGGGTATTTCTGAAGTTGCTTAAAGGTTAAAGGATGATTGTTAAGAGGAAAATCTTTCTCTTTGGCAATAAATACATCATGAAATTCCTTTACAGGAATAATATCCATCATATCATTTAAGGCCGAGTTAGGTGAATTTGTAACTATAACATCTACTTCGTTCCGTTCAAGCATCTTAGCACACTGAATTGAAGTGCCATTGGAGACCTTGATATGAATATTAGGATATGTTAAATGGAAATTATTAAGGTAGGGAACAAGATAGTATCTGCAGATTGTATCACTAGCACCTACTCTTAATTGACTACCTGTCTTGGGGTCCGCACATAGTTGGTTCTCTCCCCGGGTAATTAGGTTAATGGCCGGTTCAATATGCTTTAACAAGAGCTCCCCTTCCTTTGTAAGGGCTACCCTTTTGGTGCTACGAATAAAAAGGGGTTGGTTTAGACGCTTTTCTAGTGTCTTTATGGACTGGCTGACAGCTGATTGTGATATAAACAAAGCCTCTGCAGCCTCGGAAAAGCTTAAACTTTTTGCCACATTGAAGAAGACCTTATAGAGTTCATAATTAATATCCAAAACGGTTCCTCCTTTGTAATTATCTAAGTGATATGATTTTGAATTAAGGGTTCAGTTCCAAAGATATATATTAGCGATTCTAATAAAAGTATTTACATATATTAATTTTAATTATAAGATAAGCTATGATATAATGCAAGAAAATGATGGGCAGATTAATAATAATTGCTATATTTTACTCAATTTATTTAGGCAAATGGTAACTATAAATCATAATTCTTAAGAATGAATAGGAGAAGTTGCAAATGAGCACTGTTAGAAGAATTTATGTTGAGAAAAAAGAACCTTATGCTGTAGCTGCAAGGAACTTAATGGCAGAACTGAAAAACTATTTGGGTATAAGAGGACTGCAATCTGTAAGAATACTTAACAGATACTTGTTAGACAAGGTAAGTGATGATACTTACAAGAGGGCGATTAATACTGTGTTTACTGTGCCTGCCGTGGATCTTCTTATGGAAGAAACATTTACAGCTAATACCAGTGATAGAATTTTTTCCGTAGAGTATTTACCAGGACAGTTTGACCAAAGGGCAGATTCAGTAGAGCAGTGTTTAAAGCTTCTAAATGAAAATGAAAACCCAATTATTCGTACAGCAACCACTTATATTATATCTGGGGATATTTCTGATGGGGATTTTAATAAGATAAAGGCTTATTGCATGAACCCTGTTGATTCTAGAGAGACAGATGAAACAAAGCCAACCACCTTAGTTACAGTATTTGATGAGCCTGAAGACGTAATTACTATTAATGGTTTTAAGGATATGAATAAAGAAGAGCTTAAAAAATTACTTGATTCCCTTAACCTTGCTATGACAATGGCTGATTTTGCTCATGTACAGAAATATTATAAAGAGGAAGAAAACAGAGACCCTTCAATGACAGAAATAAAGGTCTTGGATACCTATTGGTCAGATCATTGCAGACATACAACATTCCTTACAGAGCTTAAGGATATTGACTTTGAAGAGGGATTTTATACTGAGCCTATTAAAGCAGCTTTCTACAGCTACAAGGCAGATAGAGAAAAGCTATATAAGGGTAGGGACGATAAATATATCTCCTTAATGGATATTGCTACTATAGCAATGAAAAAGCTTAGAGCAGAGGGCAAGCTAGATGATATGGAGGTTTCTGACGAAATCAATGCTTGTACCATAATTGTACCAGTCGACGTTGATGGTAAGACTGAGGAATGGCTTCTTTTCTTTAAGAACGAAACCCATAACCATCCAACTGAAATTGAGCCTTTTGGAGGAGCTTCTACCTGTCTTGGTGGTGCAATCCGAGATCCACTATCAGGAAGAGGCTATTCATATCAGGCAATGAGGGTTAGTGCAGCGGCCGATCCTACAGCTGCTTTTGAAGAAACATTGGACGGTAAGCTACCCCAGAGAAAGATCTGCAGACAGGCATCCGAGGGTTATAGCTCCTATGGTAATCAGATTGGATTAACTTCTGGCTTGATTGAGGAAATATATCATCCCGGATATGTGGCTAAGAGAATGGAAGCTGGAGCTGTTATGGCAGCAGCACCCAGA
>CAZMYP010000007.1:0-42603 GCA_964570535.1 uncultured Herbinix sp. | reverse complement strand
GGCTGAAAAGGGTAATAAGAGATTAGAAGAGGCCTTTAACAACAAAGAAGTTCTTACCGCTACAGTAGCTGCAGTATTAAATGGTGGTTTAAGTGTTATTATTGACGAAGCCAGAGTATTTATACCTGCCAGTCTTATTTCCGATGCATATGAAAAAGACCTAACCAAATATGCAGGACAGGAGATTGATTTTGTAGAAACAGAATTCAATCCAAGAAAAAGAAGAATTATTGGAAATCGTAAGCAATTAATTGTTGCTGAGAAAGAGATTCTTAAGAAGGAATTATTTGAAAAAATTGAAGTTGGAATGACTGTAGAGGGTACTGTTAAGAACATTACTGATTTTGGTGCATTTATTGATTTAGGTGGTGCAGATGGACTTCTTCATATTTCAGAGATGTCTTGGGGACGTGTAGATAATCCTAAGAAGTTATTTAAAATCGGAGATAAGGTTAAGACCTTTATTAAGGATATCCAGGGAGAAAAGATTGCATTAAGCCTTAAGTTTGATGGTAAGAATCCATGGATTACTGCTGAAGAGAATTATGCTAATGGGAATATTGTAACTGGAAAAGTTGCTCGAATGACTGATTTTGGTGCGTTTATTGAACTTGAACCCGGAATTGATGCTCTTCTTCATGTATCCCAGATATCAAAGGACCATGTAGAAAAACCAGCAAATGTTCTTTCTATAGGTCAAGAGATTACTGCTAAAGTAGTAGAGTTTAATAAAGAAGAGCGAAAAGTAAGCTTAAGCGTTAAGGCATTAGATGATTCTAATAACGAAGATGAATTAACAGATAATCAAGTAGCTTTACAGGAAGATGTAGCACCAGTGGTTGAAGCAGTTGTAGAAGATGCTACACTGGATGTTAATGATTCTTCAGAAGAGGAAGCATAATTATTACTATTCATAATTCATAAATGAAGATAATTTTTATATTACATTATAAGATAAGGAGATACCGGTGTGCTGGGTAGCTACGAAGCATTTAAAGAAGCAATATTTAATTTAACGAATATAGATTTGAATTCATATAAAGAGCGACAAATGAAACGTCGAATAGACTCATTGATTGTGAAGCATGGAATTTCCTCATACAGTAGTTATTTGGAGATTTTAACAACTAAAACAGTATATTATAATGAATTTATAAATTATATTACAATAAATGTATCGGAGTTTTATCGTAATCCTGATCAGTGGACGGTTTTGGAAGAAAAAGTATTCCCCTTTCTCTTTGATAGCTTTGGTAAGCAATTAAAGATTTGGAGTGCTGCTTGTTCCACTGGAGATGAACCCTATTCTCTTGTAATGCTCTTATCAAAATTTCTTCCCTTAAATAGAATTAAGATTATTGCTACTGATATCGACAGGTTAGTTATTGAGAAAGCCAAGATAGGCATATATCACCCTAAAAGTTTAAAAGGACTTCCCAATGAATTTGTTAGTAAATATTTTCAACAACTTGATGATAAGTCATTTCAGATATCAAATGAGATAAAATCCTGTGTTGAATTTAGTCATCATGATCTCTTAAGGGATGACTATCCTGCAGATTGTAATTTGATTGTATGTCGCAATGTACTAATATATTTTACAGATGAAGCAAAGAGTAAAATTTATAATAATTTTTATAATGCCTTGGATAATAAGGGGGTATTATTTTTAGGAAGTACAGAGCAGATGCTAGGGTCATCTGAGATTGGTTTTCGTAGTATAAGATCATTCTTCTATACTAAGGATTAATAATTTAGATAATAATATTATTAGGCTGTATCAAAATTACATTATTAGTATTTTGGGACAGCCTTTCTCATTGAATTTCTATTGAATTAATTAATAATTTATACAGAACTTATATAGATTATTTTTTTATGTTGATTTTTCATATAATATCGAGTATATTGATTTATAGATTGGCTAAGAGATACATATTTCACCTATTCTACTTAGCTAATATCAGTAGAAAGCATGTTTTAATGCAGACAGGAGTGGATATGGATAAAGCGATTACGATTGCGGTTGACGCTATGGGAGGCGATAATGCTCCTAAGGAAATTGTTAAGGGTGCAGTACTTGCAGTTCAGGATAATAAAAACATAAAGGTAATTCTTGTCGGAATAGAAAGTATTATTAATAATGAACTTAAGGGATATGATTATGACAAGGAACGTATAGTTATAGTTAATGCTGAAGATATTATCTCCAATAACGAGTCCCCAGTAATTGCTATACGCCGAAAGAAGAATTCCTCTATTGTTGTTGCTCTCAATCTAGTCAAAAATAATGAAGCAGATGCATTTGTTTCTGCCGGTAGTACAGGAGCAGTCCTGGCAGGCGGACAGTTGATTATAGGTAGGATTAAGGGCGTTGAAAGACCACCCCTAGCTCCGGTAATTCCAACCATAGCTGGAGCATCTTTATTAATAGACTGCGGTGCTAATGTAGACGCAAGGTCTTCTCACTTGGTTCAATTTGCAAAAATGGGTTCTATCTATATGGAAAATGTATTAGGAGTTAAAAACCCAAGAGTTGCAATTGTTAATATAGGAGCAGAAGAAGAGAAAGGGAATATGTTAGTTAAGGAGACATTTCCTTTACTTAAGGAATTACCTGATATTAATTTTATTGGAAGTATTGAGGCGAGAAATATCCCTTATGGTCATGCGGATGTAATAGTATGTGAAGCCTTTGTAGGGAATGTTATACTTAAACTTTATGAAGGACTTGGATCTGCATTAATATCGAAGATAAAAGAAGGGCTTATGAGTACAACCAAGAGTAAAGTAGGAGCTCTTTTGTGTAAACCGGCCTTAAAGAACACCTTAAAGGACTTTGATTATTCGCAGTATGGTGGTGCTCCAATGTTAGGTTTGAAGGGTTTAGTTGTAAAAACCCATGGTAGCTCTGAAAGTAACGAGATAAAGAACTCTATTTTACAATGTGTTACTTTTACTGAACAAAAAATCATAGATAAATTTGAAGAAAATATAAATAAATAAATATATTAAGAAGGGTGATTGAATATGGAATTTGAGAAAATACAAAAAATTATCAGTGAGGTATTAAACGTCGATACTGGTGAGATTACTATGGATACAACATTTGTTGATGATCTTGGAGCTGATTCCCTTGATTTATTCCAAATTATTATGGGGATTGAGGAAGAATTTGATATTGAAATAGCAAATGAAGCTGCTGAGAATATTGTAACTGTTGGGGATGCCGTAGAACAAATTAAAGGCGCTATAAACTAAGTTTTTATTTTTATTTTAGCTAGGTAAAAGCCCTATGAATAAGGATTTCCTTATTTAATGGGCTTTTCTATTCAAATAAGCATAAAAATATAGGAGGAATATTCAAATGAATTCAAATAAGAACCTAGATACCTCCATTTCTTTATTGGAAGATAAAATTGATTATACTTTTAACACTAAGTCATTGCTTATTCAAGCACTCACTCATAGCTCCTATGCAAATGAAATGAAGATGAGTAAGGAAAGAAATAATGAGCGTCTTGAGTTTCTTGGTGATGCTGTATTAGAGCTTATAACCAGTGAGCATGTATATGGTAAGTATGAAGCTTTGTCTGAAGGAGACTTGACTAAGCTTAGGGCAAGTCTCGTCTGTGAACCAACTCTTTCAGTCTGTGCCAAGGGTATTGATTTGGGAGATTTTTTACTATTGGGTAAGGGTGAGGATTCATCCGGAGGAAGGATGCGAGAGTCAATTCTATCAGATTCCTTAGAAGCATTAATAGGATCTATTTATCTTGATGGTGGTTTTACTAATGCAAAAGAGTTTATTCATAAAAACATTATTAAGGTTTTGGAGAATAAGGAGCTCTTTTTCGATAGCAAGACTATCTTGCAGGAAATAGTACAAAATATTGACAATAAACTAAAAATTCGTTATAAGCTTATATCTGAAGAGGGACCTGATCATAACAAAACATTTACCATGGGTTTGTATATAGAAAATGAACAAATAGGCAGTGGTGTGGGAAAAACTAAGAAGGCTGCAGAGCAGGAAGCGGCCTTACAGGTCATAAAGAAGCTTCAGAATTAGTGAAATGTGACAAATGAAGAGGAAGCGGAGGGGAGATACTTAAATGTATTTAAAAAGTATAGAAATACAAGGTTTTAAATCCTTTGCAAATAAAATGCTACTGGAGTTTAACAATGGTATTATAGCAATAGTAGGACCAAACGGTAGTGGAAAAAGCAATATAGCAGATGCAGTTCGTTGGGTACTGGGTGAACAAAGTGCAAAGCAACTTAGAGGGGCAAAAATGGAGGATGTCATTTTTTCAGGCACCGAAATGAGAAAGCCTCTTAGCTATGCCTATGTAACATTAACTATAGATAATTCTGACCACAAACTTAATATTGACTTTGAGGAGGTAACTGTAACAAGAAAAGTATATCGTTCTGGGGAAAGTGAATACATGATTAATGGCTCTTCCTGCCGATTGAAGGATATACAAGAATTGTTTATGGATACTGGTATCGGTAAAGAGGGCTATTCTATTATTGGACAAGGTCAAATTGATAAAATACTTAGTGGGAAGCCAGAGGATAGAAGAGAATTATTTGATGAAGCAGCTGGTATAGTAAAATACAAGCGTAGAAAGTATGCGGCTGAGAAGAGCCTGGAGGAAGAGCGATTAAATCTTTCAAGGGTTTCTGATATTATTTCTGAAATTGAAAGACAGCTAGTACCTTTAGAAAAACAATCTGATACTGCTAAAGTATATTTAAAATATAAAGAAGAGTTAAAGGATCTTGAGGTGTCATTGTTCTTAAAAGAATATGACAAGATACATAAGACAAAAGAGGATGTAGAAAAGAAACTTAATATAGTAACTGAAGATATAGATTCTACTCAAAGTGAATATGAGAATACCAAGGATGAATACAAAAGGCTAGAGATGCAGCTGGAGGAATTTGATACCAGTATAGAAGCTAATAGGGGCTCATATAACGAATACCTTTTAAGTAAGGAAAAAGCAGAGGGTGAAATAAAGGTTCTGAATGAACAGATTAACTCCTATCTACAAAATGATGAGTATTATCAGAATCGAATTAAATCCAGTGAACAAGAAGTTTTACTAAAGAAAACAGAAGCGCAAGAGTATATAAGTCAAAAAGAAGAAATAGACATTACAATATCTAAGATTGACGATAAACTTAGTGATGCCTTGGTAGAACAAGATAAAATCAAGAGCAATATAACAAGGTATACTAAGGAAATAGAAGATTGCAGTAATACCATATTTGAATTTCTTAATATGAATTCTAGTATAAAAAGCAATATACAACGATATGAAACAATGCTGGAACAAAATTCAATTAGAAAATCTCAGCTTAATCAAAGAATTTTGAAAAACAAGACTGAGGAAGACCTTTATAATGAAGAAATAAGTAGGTGTAAGGGTATAGTTGAAAATGTCACTGCTGAAATTCTTGAATTTACTAGTAAAAGCGCTGGTGTTGAAAAATCTATTGAAGATACACAAGGAAGTATTGATCAAATTACCCAAGACCTAAATAAACTACAGGAACGTTATCATGTAGAAAAATCCAAGTTGGGCTCCCTAATTAACATGACAGAGAGATATGAGGGTTATGGAAACAGCATTAAAAGGGTGATGGAATTAAAGGGCAAGGAACCAGGTATTGCAGGTGTAGTTGCAGATATAATAAAGACAGTGAAGGAATATGAGACTGCCATAGAAACAGCTTTAGGTGGTAGTATTCAAAATATTGTAACTGAGGATGAAGACACAGCCAAGAGTTTAATTTCTTATCTTAAGAAGAACAAATATGGAAGAGCAACATTTCTACCTCTTACTAATATAACCTCAGGTAAGAAATTACAGACACAAAATGTTTTAATTGAAAAAGGAGTTATAGGAATTGCCAGCCAACTAGTTGAGGCAGATAATAAATATGATGCATTAGTTGATCATCTACTTGGTAGAATAATTGTTGTAGATAATATTGATAATGCAACAATGATTGCAAAAAAATATAATTATTCTCTTCGCCTTGTAACTATAGAGGGAGAACAACTAGTACCTGGAGGCTCAATTTCTGGTGGTGCCTTTAAAAATGCAAGTAATTTACTTGGTAGACGTAGAGAAATAGAAGCTTTAGAAGCTTTAATAAAAAAGATTGAGAAGGAAGGGAAAGAACTAACCTTAAAGGGGGATAATGAAAAGGAAAAGAAGTTAGACCTTACAAATCGATTGGATGAGATAAAAAAATCCCTTCAAGAGAAAATCCTCATACAAAACACCTCAAAGATTAATCTTGACCAGGCTATTTCCAAAAAAGCCGAGATAGAAAATATATACAATGATTATACTAAGGAGCTAGAAGAAATTGAAGGTCAGGCTATTGCCTTAGGACAAAATCTTTTGGAATTAAACAAATCCTTAACTGACAATCTTGCTAAGAATAGTCAGAAGGAGGAAAATATAGAGGAGCTTAACCTCTTTCTTTCAAAAGAAAGAGAAAGCGAAAGCAGGGCAGGCGAAAGAGCCTCACAGCTTAAAATGGAACTATCTACATTAGAACAAAAGAATCAATTTATTATGGAAAATGTCAAGCGTGTAAAGAGAGAAATTGAGAAGATATATGATGAAGAAGCTTCTATAAAAACAGATATGCAAAAGGCATATAGCATGGTTCAGGAAAAGAAGCTGAGAATTGTCGAAACCCAAGGAATAATAAGTGAAACTTCAACAAAGCTCTCTATGCTAAACGAAACTATACAAGCACAGCTAAAGGAAAAGGAAGGAATTACTAGGATTCATAAGAACTTCTTTGAGAAAAGAGATGAGCTATCAGCTAAGATTCATGCACTTGAAAAAGAAAGTCTTAGGCTTGTAAGTCAAAAAGAAAAGCTAATTGAGCAACTTGACCAGCAGATGAATTATATGTGGGATGAGTATGGCTTTACATTAACTACTGCTGTAGAATATGTGGCAAGCATAGAAGCCAACATAACAAATGCTAAGAAATCAATACAGGAAATCCGAGTTAAAATCAAGGAGCTTGGGGATGTTAATGTAAATGCTATCGAGGATTTTAAGAGCATGTCTGAGCGTTATAGTTTCCTTACTGTGCAACGGGATGACTTAAGTAGGGCAGAAGAGGTACTCCTTGATATTATTAAAGAGCTAGATATAGAGATGAAGGTGCAATTTGAAAATCAATTTAAAGCCATTAATCAGCAGTTTGATTTGGTATTTAAGGAGTTATTTGGAGGAGGAAAGGCTGACCTTGAGCTTACTGAAAATGAGGATGTACTTGAGGCAGGAATTCGAATAATTGCTCAACCCCCAGGTAAGAAGCTGCAGAATATAATGCAATTATCAGGTGGTGAAAAGGCCTTAACAGCAATTAGTCTTTTATTTGCCATACTAAATCTTAAGCCGTCTCCTTTCTGCCTTTTGGATGAAATTGAAGCTGCTTTAGATGATTCTAATGTAAAGCGCTTTGCTAAATATCTAAAAAGGCTATCAGCAGAGACGCAATTTATTGTAATAACCCATAGAAGAAATACTATGACTTCTGCAGATATTCTCTACGGAATCACAATGCAGGAAAAGGGTATATCTACACTTGTATCGGTTAACTTAATTGAAAATGAACTTGATAAATAATATTATTTGTGGATTGAGCCCAATATTTTAATAATTAATGGAGGTATTTATGGGAGAAGGTAAAACCGGTTTTTTCGGTAAATTAGTAAAGGGGCTTTCAAAGACTCGAAGCAGTATTGCTAATGGAATTGATGCTATTTTCAGTGGTTTTTCCAGTATTGATGATGATTTTTATGAAGAGCTAGAAGAAATATTAATTATGGCTGATTTAGGGATAAATACAACTAGTGCTATTATTGATAACCTTAGGGCTAAGGTTAAGGAAGATAAAATCAAGGATCCAGAAGAATGCAGAGACCTATTAATTACTAGTATGAAAGAGCAGATGAACGTTGAAGAAGCTGCCTATGATTTTGAAAATCAAAAGTCAATTATACTTGTAATGGGTGTAAATGGTGTAGGAAAGACTACTACGGTTGGTAAGCTTGCAGGACAGCTTAAGGAACAGGGTAAAAAGGTTATAGTTGCTGCTGCTGATACTTTTAGGGCTGGTGCTATATCACAATTGACAGAATGGGCTAATAGGGCTAATGTAGATATAATATCACAAAAGGAAGGCTCGGATCCTGCTGCAGTAGTTTTTGATGCAGTCACAGCCTTCAAGTCAAGAAATGCAGATGTACTTATATGTGATACAGCTGGCAGACTTCATAATAAGAAGAATCTAATGGAGGAGCTGCGTAAAATCAACAGAATCATTGAAAGGGAATTTCCAGAGGCTCATAGGGAAACCCTTGTGGTTCTTGATGGTACCACAGGTCAAAATGCCCTGGCACAGGCTAAGGAATTTAATGAAGTTGCTGACTTGACAGGCATTGTACTTACAAAGCTTGATGGAACTGCAAAGGGAGGAATAGCTATCGCTATTCAGTCCGAGCTTAGTATACCTGTAAAATATATAGGTATAGGAGAACAAATTGATGATTTACAGAAATTTAATGCTTCTGATTTTGTAAATGCATTATTTCAGAAAAACGAATAGGAGACGATAATATGAACTTGGATAAGTTCGAAGAGGCTACGGAAGCCGTCAAAAAAGTAATACTACGTACAAAACTCATTTACAGTGAGTATTTCAGTGAGGTTTCAGGAAATAAAGTATATCTAAAGCCAGAGAATATGCAATATACTGGTGCTTACAAGGTTAGAGGTGCATACTATAAAATTAGTACCCTGACAAAGGAAGAGCGAAATAAGGGCCTAGTCACAGCTTCTGCTGGAAACCATGCCCAAGGTGTTGCATATGCAGCGAAGCTATATAATGCCAAGGCAGTAATTGTTATGCCAAACACTACACCACTTATTAAGGTAAATCGAACAAAGAGTTATGGCGCAGAGGTTATTCTTTATGGTGATGTATATGATGATGCATGTAATTATGCTTATAAGCTTGCTGAGGAAAAGGGCTATACTTTAATACATCCCTTTAATGATACGGATATAGCTACTGGACAGGGAACCATTGCAATGGAGATATTCAAGGATCTTCCCACAGTTGATATTATTCTTGCTCCCGTTGGAGGAGGAGGCTTGTTAGCTGGAGTATCAGCATTGGCAAAGCAGCTAAATCCTAATATTAAGATAATCGGAGTAGAACCTGCTAATGCAGCTTGTATGAAGGAATCATTAAAGGCAGGAAAGGTAGTTACACTTGATAGTGTAGACACTATCGCAGATGGTACAGCTGTAAAAACACCTGGCGATCTTATATTCCCTTACATACAAAAATATGTTGATGATATTATTACTATAGAAGATAGTGAACTTATTGTTAACTTCCTTGATATGATTGAAAATCATAAAATGGTTGTTGAAAATTCTGGTCTTCTTACAGTTGCAGCCTTAAAGCACCTAAAGTGCAAAAATAAGAAGGTTGCGGCCATCTTAAGTGGTGGAAATATGGATATAATTACTGTATCCTCAGTTGTTCAGCATGGTCTTATTCAGAGAGGTCGTGTATTTACAGTATCAGTACAGCTTCCGGATAGGCCTGGTGAACTGTTAAATGTTGCTTCAATTATTGCTAAGGAGCAGGGAAATGTTATCCGTTTAGATCATAACCAATTTGTCAGTATAAATCGAAACAGTGCAGTGGAGCTTACAATTACTATGGAAAGCTTTGGACATGAGCATAAACAACAGATAGTGAACGCTTTAATAAGTGCTGGCTATAACCCAAAGCTTTGTCAACCAAATAAAATATATAGTTAAAGCCAACATAAAAATCATGTAACCATTTTTATCGTATTTGGATAGTATATAACTAGCATTATTTCATAATATTTACATAAATATTTGGATAGTATTTTAGAAGGATATTATTTACAAGGGGTTTTTTAATTGATATAATATGAGTATCTTTTTATTCTGTTTATAGCATTAATAGGAATTTCATTTTTATTTCTTTACAAAACTCCACAATAATTCTAAGTTTTTAACTATTTAAAAAGAGTTGACATTATGAATACAATACGTTATTATGGTAACAGAACATTAGTTCGTACTATGGATCTCGGAAGATTAGGAGATTTGTAAGTACAAAATCATGTGATGTATACTTATTATTATATCTTTGAGATATATACATGAATAAAAGTATGCAGGCTACAAAGAAAGGTTGGTTATTTACATGGCAAAGGAAGATAGAATAAAGGCTTTGGAATCAGCATTAGCTCAGATAGAGAAGCAGCATGGCAAGGGCTCCGTTATGAAGCTTGGAGAAACCAGCTCCAATATGAACATTGAGACAGTACCTACAGGATCCATTAGCCTTGATATTGCTCTGGGACTAGGTGGAGTTCCCAAAGGAAGAGTTATAGAGATATATGGTCCTGAATCATCAGGAAAGACTACAGTTGCTTTACATATGATAGCAGAGGTACAAAAAATCGGAGGTATTGCAGGATTTATAGATGCTGAGCATGCTCTAGATCCAGTATATGCCAAGAACATTGGTGTAGATATTGATAATTTGTATATATCCCAACCGGACAATGGAGAACAGGCCCTAGAGATTACAGAGACTATGGTTCGCTCTGGAGCAGTGGATATTGTTATCGTTGACTCTGTGGCTGCCCTAGTTCCTAAGGCAGAAATTGAAGGTGATATGGGTGATTCCCATATGGGTCTTCAGGCAAGATTGATGTCACAGGCATTAAGAAAGCTTACCTCTGTCATTAGTAAGTCCAATTGTATAGTAATATTTATTAATCAGCTTCGTGAAAAGATTGGTGTTATGTTTGGTAATCCTGAGACCACTACTGGAGGAAGGGCCCTGAAATTCTATGCCTCTGTTCGTCTTGATGTACGAAGAATAGAGTCCTTAAAACAGGCAGGCGAGGTTATAGGTAACCGTACTCGAATTAAGGTTGTTAAGAATAAGATAGCTCCTCCTTTTAAGGAAGCAGAATTTGATATTATGTTTGGTAAGGGAATATCAAAAGAAGGTGACGTCCTAGATTTAGCTTCAGATGCAGATATTATTAATAAAAGTGGTGCATGGTATTCATATAATGATGCTAAGATAGGGCAGGGCAGGGAGAATGCAAAGCAATATCTTGCTGAAAACCCTGAGATTTTTGATGAGGTTTATAATAAAATCAGGATAAAATATGATATAAAACCTAGCAAAAAGTATTCCGAAGAAAGTACTAAATAATTAGTTTTTTTTGATATGACTAGCTTGCTATTCAAGAAAAGACTTAACTGCCCGTTCAGAGCGGTATTAATTTACCGTCTAGTTGACGGGCAGCTTTTATATAATATTAGTGTTGATGAGTAAATGCAAAAAGGAGCCTTATATGACAATAACAGAAATAGTGGAGATTCCTATTGGTAGAGATAAAAAGAAAACTGCTTATAAATTATATATTGATTATAATTACGCTTTCTTATTATATAGACAGGATATTAAGGAATACCAGCTGGAGGTCTCAAAGGAAGTATCTTCGGAACTATATGATAGAATAATTGAAGAAACTGTCTATCGTCGTGCCAAACAAAAGGCCTTAGCCATATTAAAATATATGGACCGAACAGTGGCAGAGCTTAGAATTAAGCTTAAGGAAGCATATTATAATGAGGATATAATTGACCAAACAATAAAATATTTAGAAAAATATAACTATCTAAATGACGAACGATATGCTTCATATTATATTAGTGCAAGGAAGTATACATTAAGTAAGCGAATTATTAAATCTAGGCTTATTCAAAAGGGAATAAATAATGAGATTTTAGAAAAGCTTATCTTAGTAGAATATAATGTAACTAATGATGAGGATATAGCTACAGAAGATGCAGAAGTAATAGCAATTAAAAAGGCGATTTCTAAAAAGTGTAAGGATTTAACAAGCTTGTCCTGGGAAGAAAAGCAGAAACTTATGTCATCTCTTTATCGTAAGGGCTTTGACAGTGATAAGATTTACAAATGTATGAATATATAAAAAAAATATTATAAATTCATTTATGTTACTTGCCTTTTGTATTTGAATGTAATACAATTAGAATTGGCAGAAAATTGGATTTCTACTACATTTAGAAAAATGGAGGGCTGAAAATGTCTAATACAGCACAACTGTCAGCAAGAGAAAGGATTACTTCATTGCTTGATGACAATAGTTTTGTAGAAGTAGGTGCTTTCATAACTAAGAGAAGTACAGACTTTAATCTTGTTCAGAAGGAAATACCTAATGATGGTGTTATTACTGGCTATGGTCTTATAGATGGGAATCCCGTCTATGTATTTAGTCAGGATTCATCTTCTTTAGGTGGTTCCGTTGGTGAAATGCATGCCCAAAAGATTATCAGGGTATATGATTTGGCACTTAAGGTTGGAGCTCCTATCATCGGCTTGATTGATTCAAGTGGTATGAGATTACAGGAAGCTACAGATGCACTGAATGGCTTTGGAGAGATATACTATAAGCAAGTTATGGCTTCTGGTGTAATTCCTCAGATTACAGCTATATTTGGTAATTCTGGTGGTGGACTTGCCATAATGGCATCCTTAAGTGATTTTAAGTTTATCGAGAAAAAGAATGCAAGACTCTTCTTGCAAACCCCTAATTCCCTAGAGGGGAACTACAAGCAAAAGTTAGATACCGCTGATTCAGATTTTAATTCTAAATCAGGTGCGGTTGATTATGTAGGAGCTACAGAGCTTGAAGTTTTAGAAAAAATACGGGAGCTTATTACAATTATTCCTTCTTGCAATGAAGAGGATGGATGTGAAGTTGATTGTAATGATGATTTAAACCGCCTTGTTACTAGCTTTGACAAGGAGTTAGAAAACACAGAACAAGCATTGATTAATATTTCGGATAATAATTATTTTTTTGAGATTAAACCGGAATATGCCAAGGAAATGGTTACAGGCTTTATTCGCTTAAATGGTGTAACCATAGGAGCAATAGCTAATCGTACTAAGATTCTGGATGATAAGGGTAAGGTAGCTGAGAAGTTTGAGGCCACCCTTACAACCGATGGATGTAAAAAAGCCAGTGGATTTGTACGTTTCTGTGATGCTTTCAATATTCCGCTATTGACTCTTACCAATGTTATTGGATTTAAGGCTGATGTTAATGAGGAAAAAACCATTGCTAAAGCAGTTGCTGAGCTTACCTATGCCTTTGCAGATGCTACAGTAGCCAAAGTTAATGTTGTTATTGGTAAGGCCTATGGCAGTGCATACGTCACCATGAATTCTAAGCATA
Source organism: uncultured Herbinix sp. (assembly GCA_964570535.1). Classification (GTDB taxonomy): domain Bacteria; phylum Bacillota; class Clostridia; order Lachnospirales; family Lachnospiraceae; genus Mobilitalea. The sequence continues at coordinate 29,213 of CAZMYP010000007.1, read as the reverse complement.
TTGGAGCAGACTATGTATTTGCTCTTAATAATACCGAGATAGGTATGATGGATGCCAAACTAGCAGCTCGGATTATGTATGATGGCGATTCAGCTGAAGTAATTAAAGAAAAATCAGTTGAATATGCTTCACTTCAAAATGGTGTGCTTTCAGCGGCAAAGAGAGGCTATGTTGATAATATTATTGAGCCTGATACTGTTAGAAAGCATGTTATATATGCATTTGAAATGCTTTATACAAAGGATGAAGCAAGACCCATCAGAAAACATAGGTCCTTTTAGCCTGTGTTATACCCATGATATCTAAGTCATTCAAAGAAAGGTTTGATTTATATTATGACCATATTAAATAACATTTTAACAAATTCTATGATCATTCTATCCAAGTTACCCTTTGGTGAACGGATGAAAACGGCAACCTTAAATACTGCTTTGGGTATGGGTACTGTATTTCTAGTGCTTATATTTATTACGTTTATTATAAGCCTATTCAAGTACTTACCTGGACTTTTCGAAGTAAAAAAGACTGCTGATATAGAACAAGAGGTAAAAAATACTTCTTTAGATAATACAATTGCTCAAATTGTAAGTCAGGAAGAAGCAAATTTAATGAACGACAAGGAGTTAATAGCAGTAATTACTGCTGCAATAAGTGCTTATCAACCAGAATACTCTCAGGATGTAGCAGCTGGTGGTTTTATTGTTCGTTCAATTAGAAAGTATTAATAAATGAATTTCATAATAATCGTATAAGAACGTTTATCTTAAAAGAACGTAAGGAGGATTTTTATCATGAAATATTATACAATTACTGTTAATGGTATTACCTATGAAGTATCAGTTGAAGAAAGTAACGGAGTATCCTCTATGGCACCTGCACCTGTTGCAGCAGCTCCTGCAGTAGCAGCTCAAAGACCTGCACCAGTTGCAGCAGTCCCAGCATCTGCACCGGCCCCTGCTCCAAAGGTATCTTCTGGTGCTAGTGGTAATATAAAGGTTAATTCACCTATGCCTGGCAAGATTATAGCCTTAAAGGTTAATGTTGGACAATCCATTAAAAAAGGTGATGTAGTGCTTGTTCTTGAGGCTATGAAGATGGAAAATGAAATTGTTGCTCCTGAGGATGGCACCGTAGCTAGTCTTAATGTAAGTGCGGGACAATCAGTTGAAGCAGGAGATTTATTAGCTACACTAAACTAAAAAAATGTCGGATTTCATTAGAAAATCCCCTTTGATGGGAGGACAAAAATGGATTATTTAATAAAAACCTTAGTTAATTTATTTGAATCATCAGGTTTTTATAATATAACTTATAAAAATGTTATTATGATAATTGTTGCCTGTGGACTTTTGTATTTGGCAATAAAAAAAGATTACGAACCACTTTTGTTAATTCCAATAGCCTTTGGAATGTTACTAGTTAACCTGTTTCCTGGCATTATGGCTGCACCAAGTGTAAATGCTAATGGAGATCTGGTTCCAGGAGGACTATTGCATTACTTTTATATTGGTGATGAATATGGTATTTGGCCATCACTTATCTTCTTAGGAGTTGGTGCCTTGACAGACTTTTCTCCTTTGATTGCTAATCCATCTAGCTTTTTACTTGGAGCGGCAGCACAATTTGGAATATATGCTGCCTATTTTGGAGCAATTTTACTTGGTTTTTCAGATGGTGGAGCTGCATCAATTTCTATAATTGGTGGTGCAGACGGACCTACATCCATATTCTTAGCATCCAGACTAGCACCGGAGCTTTTAGGGCCTATTGCAGTGGCGGCTTATTCCTATATGTCTCTCGTTCCAATTATTCAGCCTCCTATTATGAGACTTCTTACTACAGAGAAGGAACGAAAGATTAAGATGGAACAATTAAGGCCGGTCACTAAACTAGAAAGAATACTTTTCCCTATAGCGGTTACTATTATAGTAGTGCTTTTACTACCTGATATGGCTCCTTTGGTAGGTATGCTAATGCTTGGTAATTTGTTCAGAGAAAGTGGAGTTGTCCGCCAGTTAACGGATGTATCATCTAATGCATTAATGTATATAGTGGTAATATTATTGGGAACCTCTGTAGGAGCAACTACAAGTGCCGAATATTTTCTAGTCTTTAGTACTCTAAAAATAGTTGCATTAGGCCTAGTTGCCTTTGCTTTTGGAACTGCTAGTGGTGTATTATTTGGAAAGCTAATGTGTAAGCTAAGTGGAGGCAAAATCAACCCATTGATTGGTTCTGCAGGTGTGTCTGCTGTACCTATGGCAGCAAGAGTTTCTCAAAAGGTAGGAGCTGAAGCAGATCCAAGTAATTTCTTACTTATGCATGCTATGGGTCCTAATGTGGCAGGAGTTATTGGTACTGCTGTAGCAGCGGGCGTATTTCTATCTATTTTTGGTTAAAGGTTAATAATTAATATACTTGACTTATAATGAATAGGAGGTAAATGAATGTCTGAACAAGCAAAAAGACCGGTAAAAATAACAGAAACCATCCTTCGTGACGCACATCAGTCTCTGATAGCTACAAGAATGTCAACAGAAGAGATGCTTCCGGTTTTAGAGAAAATGGATAAGGTTGGCTATCATTCCGTTGAATGCTGGGGTGGAGCTACATTTGATGCTTCCTTACGCTTCCTAAAGGAAGATCCTTGGGATAGATTAAGGAAAATAAGAAGTGGATTTAAAAATACTAAGCTACAGATGCTTTTTCGTGGTCAGAACATATTGGGATACAGACATTATGCGGATGACGTAGTAGAATATTTTGTTCAAAAATCATTAGCAAATGGTATTGATATCATACGTATATTCGATGCTCTAAATGATATCCGTAACCTTGAAAGTACAGTAAAAGCAACTAATAAAGAAAATGGTCATGCACAGATTGCTATTAGCTATACCTTGGGTGATGCATATACCATAGATTATTATGTGAAAATGGTTAAAGATATTGAAGCTCTTGGTGCTTCTTCCATATGTATTAAGGATATGGCAGGTCTATTAGTTCCTTATCATGCAACAGAATTGGTAACAGCCCTTAAAAAAGCTGTTAATATACCAATTGATCTTCATACCCACTATACCAGTGGTGTTGCTGCTATGACATATTTGAAAGCAGTAGAAGCTGGTTGTGATATTATTGATACTGCTATGTCACCATTTGCAATGGGTACAAGCCAGCCTGCTACTGAGGTATTGGTAGAAACCTTCAAGGGAACTCCTTATGATACTGGGTTCGATCAGAAACTTCTTGCAGAAATAGCTGATTATTTCCGCCCTATAAGGGATAAGGCCTTAGATAAGGGCCTACTTAACCCTAAGGTTATGGGTGTAGATATTAAGACCTTATTATATCAAGTACCTGGTGGAATGCTATCCAATCTAGTTTCACAGCTTAAGGAACAAAATGCTGAAGATAGATACTATGATGTTCTTGAGGAGATTCCTAGAGTTCGTAAGGACTTTGGTGAGCCACCATTGGTTACACCTTCAAGCCAGATTGTTGGTACTCAGGCAGTCTTAAATGTACTTGCAGGAGAACGCTATAAGATGGTAACTAAGGAATCTAAAGCTCTTCTTTCTGGAGAATACGGAAGGACAGCTAAGCCCTTTAACCTTGAGATACAAAAAAAGGTTATTGGTGATAAAGAGCCTATTACTTGCAGACCTGCTGATTTAATCGCCCCTGAGCTTCATAAAATCATGGCAGAGATTGCTGACTGGAAGGAACAGGATGAGGATGTATTGTCCTATGCCTTATTCCCGCAAGTAGCTATGGATTTCTTCAAATATCGTCAGGCACAAAAGACTGGTATTGATGTTACAGAGGGTGATGCTCTTAATCAAGCATATCCAGTATAATTAAAAAAATATATTTAATGAATATATAAAGAAGAGGTTAAAGCCAAATAAAAAGGTTTTAACCTTTTCTTATTTATTTATATTTTTGCTTGACAAGAATATAATTATTAGATATACTACGATCTGTAAAGAAAAAAACTTTACAGGTGGTGTTATTAATTATGGATAAAGAATCTTTTGACTCTAAAGACACGAAGCTAGATGAGCTTATATATTTATCGTTATTATATGATTTTTATGGTGAGCTATTAAATGACAATAAAAAGCGTGTATTTGAAGATTATATCTTAAATGATTTGTCTTTAAGTGAAATTGCAGACCAGTTAGATATAACCCGCCAAGGAGTCCATGATATAGTTAAAAGATGCACTAAGGAGTTAAGGGATTATGAACACAAATTAGCCCTAGTAGGAAGGTTTACAAGGGTGAAGCATATGCTTGGTAGAATAAAGGAATTATGCTTAGATATTTCACAATCCGGTGACGTTAATAAGATACAGGCAATTGAAACATTAGCAGATGATATATTAAAGGAGCTATGATATGGCATTTGATAATCTATCCGATAAGCTTCAGAATATTTTTAAGAGCTTAAAGGGAAAGGGTCGTCTGACAGAGGCTGACGTAAAAGCCGCCCTTAAAGAAGTAAAGATGGCATTACTTGAGGCTGATGTTAACTTTAGGGTTGTCAAGAATTTTGTTGCTACAGTTCAGGAAAGAGCAGTTGGACAGGATGTTCTAAACAGCCTAACACCAGGTCAGATGGTTATAAAGATAGTTAATGAAGAGATGGTTAATTTGTTGGGAAACGAAGTTGTAGAATTAAAGCTTCTTTCTCCAGCAGATATTACCCTAGTAATGATGTGTGGCTTGCAGGGTGCTGGTAAAACGACCACTGTGGCAAAGCTTGCTGGTAAGCTAAAATCAAAGGGAAGGAAACCTTTGCTAGTAGCTTGTGATATCTATAGGCCAGCAGCTATAGAGCAGCTTAAGATTAATGGAGATAAACAGGGTGTTAGCGTATTTTCCATGGGAGATAAGCACAAACCATTAAATATTGCTAAAGCAGCTATGGAGCATGCAGTAAAAAATGGGTACAACCTTGTTATTTTAGATACTGCAGGAAGACTTCATGTTGATGAATCCATGATGGAAGAGTTACAGGAGATCAAATCAAATCTTACTGTACATCAGACAATTTTAGTTGTTGATGCAATGACAGGACAGGATGCAGTTAATGTAGCTCAGAATTTTAATGATAAGCTGGGAATTGATGGAGTGATACTTACAAAGCTGGATGGTGACACCAGAGGTGGTGCAGCCTTATCCATTCGCGCCGTAACAGGCAGACCTATAATTTATGCTGGAATGGGAGAGAAGCTATCAGATTTAGAGCCTTTTTACCCTGATCGTATGGCATCAAGAATTCTTGGAATGGGAGATATTCTTACATTAATAGATAAGGCTCAGGAGCAGTTTGATGAGCAAAAAGCTCTTGAAATGGAAAGAAAGTTTAAGAAAGCGGAGTTTGATTACAACGATTTCCTAGAACAGATGCAACAGATTAAAAAAATGGGCGGCATATCTGATATGTTGAGCATGATTCCAGGCATGGGAAAGCAATTAAAGGATGTAGAGGTTGATGAAAATGCCATGGGAAAAACCGAATCTATTATTTATTCTATGACCAAGAAGGAGCGCTCAAATCCTGATTTAATTAATCTACCCCGTAAGAAAAGGATAGCAGCCGGAGCCGGTGTTGACATATCCGAAGTAAATGCCCTAGTAAAGCAATTTGACCAAATGAAGAAAATGATGAAACAGATGTCAGGCATGATGGGTAAGGGTGGTAAACGTGGCAAGTTCAAATTGCCCTTTGGTCTTTAATAAGTTTTTGTTTTGTTATAAGCTCTATAATGCATTTTAATATTATGAATTTAATGTATTATACACCTAATAACATTTCAATATATATACCAATCAAGGAGGTGAAGATATGGCAGTTAAGATTAGATTAAAAAGAATGGGACAGAAGAAGTCTCCTTTCTATAGAATCGTTGTTTCTGATTCCAGAACACCCAGAGATGGCAGGTTTATCGAGGAAATCGGTACCTATGATCCTACACAAAATCCTAGCAAATTCAATGTAAATGAAGAGGCTGCAAAGAAGTGGTTAGCTACTGGCGCAAAGCCAACAGATACTGTAGGTAAGATTTTTAAAAACGCTGGTATACTGTAAGAAAACTTTCGTACCATATGGATTAGTAGGTTGAACTATGAACATTTTAGACAGCAATAAGCTCCCAAGGGAGTTTATAGCTATTTGATTATGGAGGTTGATATGAAGAAATTAGTAGAAGTAATTGCTAAATCACTCGTAGATAATCCTGATGAGGTTGTTGTTACGGAGAAAGAAACCGAAAAATCCATCATTGTTGTTTTGAAGGTGGCTTCCGATGATATGGGTAAGGTAATTGGCAAACAAGGCCGTATTGCAAAATCCATACGTACCGTAGTTAAAGCAGCTGCAACTAAGGATGATAAGAAAGTAGTAGTTGAAATTATGCAATAGAACCAAAAGGCTGTTGTAAAATGGTACTGGGGCGGTACTAGTACCCTAATTATCATTTTACTACAGCCTTTTTTTCACATAAAGGACTATAATATAACAAGGTAATAAAGCTATAGTCCCTATGAAACAAATTGAAAACTATAAATAATAAGAGGATGACATGATGGATAATTATCTTAGAGTAGGTGTAATCACAACAACCCATGGTATTAAGGGCGAGGTAAAGGTATACCCGACTACTGATGATATTAATAGGTTTAAGGATTTAAAGAAAATATATTTGGATACAGGTAAGGAATATTTGCCTTTAGAAATAGAAGGTGTTAAATATTTTAAACAGCTTGTTATTTTGAAGTTCAAAGATATTAAAGATATTAATGATATTGAAAAATATAAAGGAAAAGACCTTTTGATAGATAGAAAAGATGCTATAGAATTAGAAGAGGATGAATATTTTATCTTTGACCTTATTGATTCAGAAGTATACACTGAGGATGGTAATAAATTAGGTGTCTTAACTGAAGTCCTTACATCAGCTGCTAATGATGTGTATATTGTTAAGACAAATGATAACAAAGAGGTCTTGATTCCTTCTATAAAGGAATGTATTCTGGATGTAGATATAGCTAATAAAAGAATAAAGGTTCATCTGTTGGATGGATTAATATAAAGTAAACTATAGAAGAAAGATTAATAGAAGGAAGATTAATTGAAGGAAGATTAATTGAAGAAATATTAAGAGAACCTTGGAGAAAGGTAGGGTGGATAAATGAATTTTCATGTACTCACATTGTTTCCAGAAATGATTGAATATGGGATAAATACAAGTATAACCGGAAGGGCTATTGATAATAAGCTTATTTCATTAAACGCAGTGAATATAAGGGATTTTTCTGAGGATAAGCATAAACGAGTTGATGATTATCCATATGGAGGGGGAGCTGGTATGGTTATACAGGCAGAACCTGTTTATAAAGCTTATGGATACTTGGCTAATCATATTAAATTATCAAAAGAAGATCTATCCTCCTATAAAAAGCCAAGGGTTATATATGTAACACCTCAGGGAAGAGTATTTAATCAGGATATAGCCCAGGAGCTTTCCCAAGAGGAGGACTTAATATTCCTCTGCGGTCATTATGAAGGAATTGATGAACGAGTACTTGAAATGATAGTTACTGATAATATATCCATAGGGGATTATATTCTAACAGGTGGAGAATTACCAGCAATGGTTATGATTGATGCAATTGCTAGATTAATTCCAGGAGTGCTTAACAATGAGGATTCCTCAGAATTTGAATCACTAAAGGATAATTTGCTAGAATATCCTCAATATACCCGTCCAGAGAAATTTATGGGACGTAAGGTTCCTGAAGTATTGCTGTCTGGTCATCATGCTAAGATTGAAGCTTTTAGAAGGGAACAATCGATTCTTCGTACTTATGAAAGGCGATCCGACCTACTTGAAAATGCCAATCTTTCAGAAGAGGAACGGGAGTATTTAACGCGTTTGATATTTCAGAAAAACTATGATATATATTCATCATAATAATTTATAAAATACATAAATATTTAATTGATACTTGCTTTCCATATATTTATGTGATAAAGTAGTATATTGTGAGATGGGTGGTCCTCTATTACATTTTGTAGTAAGAACATCTTAATAAATAGGAGGTCACAAAATGAACAATATTATTAGAGAAATTGAAGCAGAACAGATAAGAACCGATATAGCCGATTTTAATGTTGGTGATACAGTTCAAGTTTATGCAAAAGTAAAAGAAGGTAACCGTGAAAGATTGCAGGTATTTGAAGGTACTGTAATTAAGAGACAGAACGGTAGTTCAAGAGAAACCTTTACCGTAAGAAAGAACTCAGGCGGTGTAGGAGTTGAGAAAACCTGGCCCCTTCATAGTCCTAGTATTGACAGAATTCAAGTTACCAGACGTGGTAAAGTTAGAAGAGCTAAGCTATTCTACTTACGCGATAGAGTTGGTAAAAAGGCTAAGGTTAAAGAATTATTAAGATAGTATAAAAGAAGGGACGTACCTAAGGTATAGTCCTTTTTTTCTAAGATTAATTCTGAGATTAATTGCTAACATTTATATACTAATCAATAGATACATGATATACTAATCAATAGATTACCACTAGTCCTTGATAGCAGAAGAGGTGAATTAATTGGACTTCGATTTTGATAAAGAAAGCAAAAAACCTACTATAAAAAGAATTCTCATTGATGTCTTTATCTGGGTTGCACAGATAGGAGCTGTTGTTTTCCTTGCTTATTTTATTGCATATTATTGTGTTGAAAGAACTGATGTAATAGGTGGATCAATGGACAGTACACTTTTAGCCAATGAACCAATTATCATCAACAAATTTATATATAGAGTATCAGATCCAAAGCGATTTGACGTTATTGTATTTAAGCAGAGTGGGAAAGAACATAGCTTTTACAATATTAAGCGTATTATAGGTCTTCCGGGAGAAACTATTATTATAGAAAATGGAGAGATCCTTATAGATGGAAAGGTTCTTGAGAATAATGTAAAGGTTGATCCCATGGTAAACTATGGTTTAGCAAGTGAAGAAATTCTACTAGAAGACAATGAATATTTTGTCTTAGGTGACAACAGAAATAGTAGTGAGGACAGCAGGTTTGCTAGTATAGGTAATATAAGCAGAGATGATATTATTGGAAAGGCATCCTTACGACTTTCTCCCTTTAATTTTATAAGCAAACTTAACTTAAGATAATTCAAAAATTAGAATATGAGGTAATAAAATGAATGTACAATGGTATCCTGGTCATATGGCAAAAGCCAAACGTATGATGCAGGAAAATATTAAATTAATAGATGTAATAATTGAATTAGTTGATGCTAGAGTTCCCTTGTCCAGTAAAAATCCAGATATCGATACCCTGGCTGGAAATAAGTCCAGAGTAATATTATTAAACAAATATGATATGGCTGATTCTAAGCATAATGAGCTCTGGAAGAAATATTTCGAAGAAAAAGGTTATTATACAGCTTTAGTTAATTCCAAAAGTGGTCATGGTGTAAAACAAATTAAAGATATAGTATATAAAGCATGTGAGGAAAAAATCGAAAGAGATAGAAAAAGGGGTATTATTAACAGACCTGTTCGTGCTATGGTGGTGGGGATACCTAATGTGGGTAAATCAACCTTTATAAATAGCTTTGTAGGTAGAGCATCCACAAAGACTGGGAATAAACCTGGCGTCACTAAAGGAAAGCAATGGATAAGATTAAGTAGCAAAATTGAGCTTCTCGATACACCGGGTATATTATGGCCAAAATTCCAAGATCCTGCCGCTGGTATACGTCTAGCCTTTATTGGATCTATTAATGATGATATTATTCAAATTACGGACCTTTGCCTAGAACTTATACTTTTTTTAAGTAAACACTATCCTAATGCTATAAACAGACGTTATGATATTCAGATTCCTAAGGATATAGAAAATTTAATGGATTGTGCAAGCACCTTAGAAATGATTGCTCTAAAGCGCTCCAGTATAATGAAGGGTGGAGAACCAGATTTGTTTAGAGCGGCCCAGATGTTGCTGGATGACTTCAGAAATGTTCGCTTAGGAAATATTACATTGGAGTTTCCAGAATTCGATTAACCATTTAGCTAGTTATTAGGAAGTATTTCTCTTGATAACATAAATTAAAAGGATGTGTATGATTTGGACTATGAACAAAACAAGATGGGCATTATAAAAATAGCCCAGGTAAAACTAGAGTTTATGCAGGCGGATATTAGTGCTATACCTGCTATAATAGAAAAATATCAGTCAGATGAAAGAAGTGGAGTAATAAATATTTGCAGTCAGTATAAATCTAAATTTGATAATTATCATATGGAACTTAAGCGAATGGACTCCATGAAGGTCTATGAAAGAAAGTATAATAATTATAACTATATATGTGGAATTGATGAGGTGGGTAGAGGACCTTTGGCTGGTCCAGTAATTGCAGGGGCAGTAATTCTACCTAAGGATTGTGATATATTATATATTAATGATTCCAAGAAGTTGTCTGAGAGGAAACGAGAGGAGCTCTATGATGAAATTCTTCAATCAGCTATTTCCTTTGGAATAGGAAGTATTCCTCCCAATAAGATTGATGAGATTAATATTCTTCAAGCAACCCTAGAGGCCATGAAGCAGGCTGTTAATAATCTTAAGGTTGAAGCAGATATTTTGCTAATTGATGCAGTTACTATACCTAATATGTCTATTCGTCAGGTTCCCATTATTAAAGGAGATGCTAAAAGCATATCAATTGCTGCTGCCAGTATATTAGCTAAGGTTACAAGAGACAGATATATGGTTGCCTATGATAAGATATTTCCGGGATATGGATTTGCTGATAATAAGGGATATGGCTCAAAACAACATATAGAAGCAATTAAAAGACTGGGACCGACACCTATACATAGAAAGAGCTTTATTAAAAATTTCATATAAGGATTTTTGATATAGAATTATGATGGGAGGGCTATTATGAATCAAAGTGATAATAAGGAAAAAATTAAGAAAAGAACTGCCGTAGCCTTGTCATATAATCCTGATGAAACCGCCCCCAAGATTATTGCTAGTGGAAAAGGCTATGTGGCAGATAAGATTATTAAGCAGGCAAGCGATAACAATATACCTATTCATAAGGATGACGCATTGGCAAATACGCTATCACGTCTGGAGCTGGGATCCTATATTCCTGCAGAGCTATATGAAGTGGTTGCTGAAATATTAGTTTTTGTAGATAAAATGGATAGGTTAAAAGGAAAGGTAATGTAATAGCAAAGAGTAAATTTGAAAAATTATGAGGTATAGGTTTGAATAAAAGAAAGGTTGGAGCCAAATATGAAGAAAGAGCTGCTGAATTTCTAAGGGATCAGGGCTATGTCATTCTTGAAAAGAATTTTAGCTGTAGATTAGGAGAGATAGACCTTATCGGAAGGTCAGATGGATATTTGTGCTTTATTGAGGTTAAATATCGCTCTGGTAGCGAATATGGCTTTCCTTCAGAAGCAATTGATAATAGAAAGATAAAGAAGATTGTTCGCTCTGCCCTAACTTATATGAATTTTCATAAGCTTTCGCCGGACACAGCCTGTCGCTTTGATGTAGTAGTGATTTTAGACCGAGAATATTCACTTATTAAGAATGCATTTGATGGTTTCATCTAGAGGAGGCATATTATGACTTTTAAAGACAGTAATAGAGCAAGGCTTAACACTAAAGTAGAAGCTCCTTTTCTTGAATTTCCCCCATTATCAAATATATCATTTGTAAACCATGGATTCTCCACAAGGCTTGGAGGTGTTAGTAGCGGTTTTTTTTCATCAATGAATTTGGGTTCCGGTTCATCAACATATAAAGACGATCCCAAAAACATAAAAGAAAATTTTATTCGTATTGCCATTAGCCTAGGTGTGGATCCCAATTCTATGGTTATATCTGATCAGGTTCATAAGACAAATATACGTATAGTAGATGAAAATGACAAGGGAAAGGGATTTCTTATTCCAAGGGATTATAATGAGATTGACGGACTTATTACAAATACACCGGGTATAACACTTGTGACAAAATATGCTGACTGTGTTCCCTTATATTTTGTTGATCCTGTTAACAAAGCAATAGGACTTTCCCATTCCGGTTGGAAGGGAACCATAGGCAGGATTGGTCAAATCACAGTAGAAGAAATGAGTAAGGCCTTTGGGACTAATCCTAAGGATATAATATCAGTTATAGGCCCATCTATATGTATGGATTGCTACGAGGTTTGTGAGGATGTGGCTATGGAGTTTAGTCCATTTGAAGCAGAACATGGATCTATTTATGAAAAAAATAATAGAGGAAGATATCAATTAAATCTATGGGAAGCAAATTTTAGAATTTTAGAGGAGGCAGGTCTTTCTAAAGAAAATATCCATATTAGTGGTGTTTGCACCTCCTGTAATCACGAGCTTTTATTCTCCCATCGGAAAACCCAAGGCAAAAGAGGTAGTCTAGCTGCCTTTCTTGCAATCAAAGCTTAAAGCTATCTACTTTATTATAAAAATAATACTTAAGGAATTTGGTGTATCATATGAATGAAAAAAATCAAAATATAAATAATGCTCACATTATAAATAATGCACACATTATTAGAGAAATTGAAGTAGGAAGCATTGCTGATGAGTTGGGATTAACTCCTGGAGATGAGCTTATATCAATAAATGGAATAAATATAAAGGATGTTTTTGATTACCATTATTTAATTAAGGATGAGAAATTAAGTGTAATAATCAAGAAGCCTGATGGAGATGAGTGGGAGCTTGATATAGAAAAGGATTATAATGATGACTTGGGCATAGTATTTGAAGAGGGACTGATGGATTCTTACCGGTCATGTCGTAACCAATGTATCTTTTGTTTTATTGATCAAATGCCTCCTGGAATGAGAGAAACCTTATATTTCAAGGATGATGACGCCAGATTATCATTTTTACAAGGTAATTACATTACCTTAACTAATTTAAGTGATGAAGAAATCGAAAGGATTATTTTTTATAAACTTTCTCCTATTAATATTTCGGTTCATACTACCAATGAGGATCTAAGATGTAAGATGCTTAATAACCGTTTTGCAGGTAGTTCCTTATCTAAGATTAAGCGTTTGAAGGATTCAAATATATTGATGAATGGTCAAATTGTTCTATGTAAGGGATGGAATGATAAGGTGGAGCTAGAAAGGACAATTCATGATTTATCAGGATTTTTACCTGAGATGCAGAGTGTATCAATTGTACCAGTTGGTATTACGAAATTCAGAGAAAATCTAACTCCACTCGAGAATTTTTCAAAAGATGATGCCTTAGATGTTATAGAAACAATCCATCGCTGGCAGAAAATATTCCTTACTCACTATCAAACTAGATTTATTTATGCTAGTGATGAGTGGTATATAAAAGCAGGTCTGCCAATTCCAGATGAAGCTTCATATGAGGGGTATCCTCAGATTGAAAATGGGGTTGGAATGATTAGATCCTTTATGGATGAGTTTTATAGCTATCTAAGCCAGCTTACTGGTGATGGAAGAAAAAAAGAAATCTCTTTAGCGACAGGTGTTCTTGCTTCTCCATTTATTATACAAATGGCTATGGATATTACAGATATTTACCCCAATATAAAGATTAATATTTATACTATAGAAAATGATTTCTTTGGGAAGAATATAACTGTTGCAGGACTTCTGACTGGAGGTGACCTGCTTCACCAGCTAGAGGGCAAAAACCTAGGTGAAGCCTTACTTTTACCAGATGCGCTCCTTAGAAATGGTGAAAGCATATTACTTGATGACCTTACAATCGAGGATATTGAAAAAACTTTACAAACCAGAATCAGTATTGTACAATCAGATGGAACGTCTTTTATTGATACTATATTGAATATATAACATTTTACTATAAAATTTTTACGTAGGAGTACATTATGAGCAGACCAATAGTGGCCATTATCGGCAGACCTAATGTGGGCAAATCTACATTGTTTAATGCCTTGGCAGGAGAACGGATATCTATAGTTAAGGATCATCCGGGTGTAACCAGGGATAGAATATATGCTGATATTACATGGTTAAATACACAATTTACATTGATAGATACAGGAGGCATTGAGCCTGATAGTAAGGATGAGATGCTTACTTATATGAGACAGCAAGCAGAAATTGCTATAGAAACAGCAGATGTCATAATTTTTCTTGTTGATGTACGACAAGGTCTTGTTGACGCAGATTCTAAAGTGGCTGATATGTTAAGACGTAGCGGCAAACCCATTGTTTTGGTAGTTAATAAGGTGGATAATTTTGAAAAGCTTATGCCAGATGTTTATGAGTTTTATAACCTTGGAATTGGTGATCCACAGCCAATTTCTTCATCATCAAAGCTGGGCTTTGGGGATATGCTTGATGAGGTAGTAAAGCATTTTAATAATCCATCAGATTCAGAGATTGAGGATGAACGACCTAAAATAGCTATAATTGGTAAACCCAATGTAGGGAAGTCCTCTATAATTAATAAGCTGGTTGGTGAAAACCGAGTTATTGTATCAAATATTGCAGGAACAACTAGAGATGCAATTGACACACCTATACGAAGGAATAAAAAAGAATATATATTAATTGATACAGCTGGACTTAGGCGAAGAAGTAAAATAAAAGAGGACTTGGAACACTTTAGCATAATTAGAACTATTGCTGCGGTGGAAAGAGCTGATATTGCAGTACTTGTTATTGATGCACAGGAGGGTATAACTGAACAGGATGCAAAGATTGCAGGTATAGCTCATGATAGGGGTAAGGGAATAGTTATCGTTGTTAACAAATGGGATTTGGTTGAAAAGGATAATAATTCGGTCAAAAAATATACCTTAGACATTAAAGAGATTCTATCCTTTATTCCATATGCTGAAATTCTATTTATTTCTGCTGAAACTGGTCAGAGACTCCACAAGCTTTTTGAAATAATTGAGGTGGTAATACAAAACCAAAATTTGCGGATTTCTACTGGTGTATTAAATGAAATAATGGCTGAGGCAACAGCACTTCAACAGCCACCAACAGACAAGGGTAAGCGCCTAAAGTTACTTTATATAACTCAGGTTGCAGTAAAACCTCCTTCATTTGTTATTTTTGTTAATGATAAAAATTTAATGCACTTTTCATACACAAGATATATTGAAAATAAAATCCGGGAAGCCTTTGGGTTTGGTGGGACTTCCTTAAAGTTCTTTATTAGGGAGCGAAAGGAGAACGCATAAATGGTTATTAAAATAATTATTTGTATTTTATTTGGCTATTTATTTGGTTGTTTTTCCACAGGCTTTTTTATTGGAAAGCTTAACAAAGTAGATATCAGACAATACGGAAGCAAAAGCTCAGGAACTACAAATGCTTTAAGGACATTGGGTCCCAAAGCAGGAGCATTAACTTTACTGGGGGATATACTAAAGGCTATAATTGCAATTTTATTGGTTAGATATATCTTTTTTTCTAACTATGAATATGTCAGCCTCCTAACACTTTATACAGGTCTAGGAGTAGTATTAGGACATAATTATCCCGTATGGCTAAGTTTTAAGGGTGGAAAGGGTATTGCTGCTACAGGAGGCGCCATGCTTGCCTTTGATCCGTTGATTGTATCAGTAGCATTGCCCATATTTGTTATTTCAATTGCATTAACAAGATATGTATCCGTTGGTTCATTATTAGTAGCCATAACATTTCCTATATGGATAGTATTTCGAAATCCTGGTGAATTACATATGCTGATAGTTGCATTAGTTTATACTATATTAGCTTTTATTAAGCATAGATCAAATATCAAACGGTTACTTACAGGAACAGAAAACAAACTAGGACATAGAGTGAAAATTGATAACTAGGGTTATTAAAAGGAGGTAGACATGAATAAAATCGGGATATTAGGTGCCGGAACCTGGGGAACAGCAATAGGAATCTTACTTGCAGACAATGGTCATGAGGTTACTATGTGGACCAAGATTGAATCAGAAGCTAAAGCCTTGGAGTCATCTAGGGATAATATCAAAAATCTACCTGGAGCTAAGCTTCCTGAGCAGGTTCGGATTACATTGGATCTTAAGGAGGCCTGTTCTGACAAAGATATTATTGTGATGGCTGTTGCCTCACCATTTATTAGAGCAACTTCTAAGGAAGCCAGTCCCTTTATTAAGGAAGGGCAGATTATTATTAATGTATCAAAGGGTATAGAGAACCGGACTCTTCTTACACTTGCAGATGTAATAAAGGATGAAATTCCCCAGGCTAATATTGCAGTTATGTCAGGTCCTAGCCATGCCGAGGAAGTAAGTCGCCGTGTTCCTACTACAATTGTAGTAGGCTCCCCATCTAAAGAAACAGCTCATTTTATACAGGATGTTTTTATGAATGAGGTATTTAGAGTTTATACCAGTCCTGATATGATTGGTATAGAGCTTGGTGCAGCCCTAAAGAATGTTATTGCGTTAGCTGCAGGAATAATAGATGGTCTTGGTTTTGGTGATAATACAAAAGCTGCTCTAATGACACGAGGTTTGGCTGAAATCAGTCGCCTGGGTATTAAAATGGGTGGCAGTATGGAGACCTTCTCTGGCTTATCAGGAATTGGTGACTTGTTTGTTACCTGCACCAGTGTCCATAGTCGCAATAGACATGCCGGTATACTCATAGGAAAAGGATATACTATGGATGAGGTGACCAAAGAGGTTAATCAAGTGGTAGAGGGTGTTAATACGGCTAAGGCCGCCTTTACCTTAGCAAATAAATATGATGTAGAAATGCCTATAGTTGAACAGATTAATATGGTCCTATTTGAAGGTAAATCAGCTAAAGAGGCAGCTGCTGACTTATTAGTTAGGGACAAGCGTATGGAATATAAAACTATGGATTGGGAGTAAATAACTTATGAAGAATAAGTTGACGTTTTTAAAGGAGATAAGAAGCTGGGTTATAATAATTGCATTGGCATTATTATTTTCAACTCTAATTAATAGTCAGTTATTTGCCATGGCAACTGTTAAAGAATATTCTATGGAAGATACTCTTTATGAAAATCATCTTTTGGTGGTCAACCGATTATCTTACAAAAGAAAAAGTCCTAAACGTGGGGATATAATTATTTTTTACAAGCAAAGAGAAATTGGATCTTTTGCTAAAGAATTTATTCGTTCCTTTAGAAATATAATATCCTTATCTAAATTAAAGGAAGATAGTAGTGAAAGTAGGGATCGTTTAGTAAAGAGGGTTATTGCTGTTCCAGGGGATGTTATAGATATAAGGGATGGATGTGTCTATCTTAATGAGGAATACTTGGATGAACCATATACAAAAGGCATTACAGAACAACAGGGCTATCTGCTACCTATTACTGTAGGAGAAGGTCAGCTGTTTGTTATAGGGGATAATCGAGAGGAAAGCATGGATAGTAGGGATTTTGGTCCTATAGAGATTAGCCATGTTGAGGGAAAAGCTTCTTTTAGAATATTTCCACTAAATAAAATTGGCAAGCTAAAGTAATATTTTTATATTTTATAATTCAGTAACAACAAGTACATATCTAATATCATAGAATTTTACTGCCCTGCATATCTTTAACTATAACCATTAGGAGGTTGGCATATGTTAGGGCAGTTTGATGTTTATAATGATATTCAGGCTAGGACAGGCGGTGAAATATACATAGGTGTTGTAGGCCCGGTCAGAACAGGGAAATCTACTTTTATTAAGAGATTTATGGATCTCTTGGTAATACCCAGTATTGAGGATGTCCACAGCAAGGAAAGGGCAATAGATGAATTGCCACAGGCCGCTGCAGGTAAGACTATTATGACTACCGAGCCAAAATTTATACCTAAGGAAGCAGCTGATATTACGCTGAACGATGAAACAAAGGTAAAGATCCGTCTTATTGACTGTGTTGGATATATGGTTGAGGGGGCTACAGGCCATATTGAAAACCAAAATGAACGGATGGTAAAGACCCCATGGTACGATTATGAGATTCCATTTACTAAAGCTGCAGAGCTTGGCACAAAAAAAGTAATTAATGATCATTCAACCATTGGCATTGTAATTACTACAGACGGGAGCTTCGGAGAGATACCAAGAAATAATTATATGTTACCTGAAGAGAGGACTATAGAGGAATTAAAAAGTCTTGGTAAACCTTTTATTGTTTTATTAAATACTAACAAGCCTTATTCAAATGAAACCTTAAGAATTGCAGAGGAAATCGAGCAAAGATATGATGTAACGGTTATGCCTATTAACTGTGAGCAGCTAAAAAAAGAGGATATACATCATATAATGGAAAATATACTATCTGCATTTCCCATTACTGAGCTTAACTTCTATATGCCTAAGTGGGCTGAAATGCTTCCCCCTGACCATTGGCTAAAAAGTGAGCTTATTTCCTCAGTAAAAAGTATCTTTAATAATATTAACCGCGTAATGGATGCTAAGCCTTCAAGTTTTAATGTTGATAATGAATATGTAAAACGCTTTAAAATGGAAGAGGTTGATATGCAGAATGGTAAGGTATCTGTAAATGTGGAATTTGATGATTCTTATTACTATATGATACTGAGTGATTTGATTGGTATACCTATTACCAGCGAGTATCAGCTTATTTCAACATTAAAAGAGTTATCTGTGAAAAAAAATGAATTTGAAAAGGTTTCTATGGCAGTTGACCAAGTAAAAAGCAAGGGGTACGGCATTGTATCACCTCTTAAAGAAGAAATTCGAATTGATGAGCCTGAGGTAATGAAGCATGGGAATAAATATGGTGTTAAGATTAAGGCCAGTGCTCCCTCAATACATATGATAAGGGCAGAGATAATTACAGAGATTGCTCCTATTGTAGGAACTGAGGAACAAGCCAAGGATTTGATTAATTATATCAATGAAAATGCCAATGATAATCCAGAAGGAATATGGGAGACAAATATATTTGGAAAATCAATTAGCCAGCTGGTTGATGAGGGTATTAATAGTAAGGTGGGTAAACTTACGGATGATAGCCAAATTAAGCTTCAGGAGACCATGCAGAAAATAATTAACGATAGTAACGGTGGTTTGATTTGCATTATAATATAAGTTACATAATATGTTTTATTAAGTAATAATTATTTAATAAATTAAAGCTGTCTATTACTAGATTATTCCTAGTAGACAGCTTTTTTTGATGATTCAAATAATGTATTGGGCATTTAGTAGGATACAATTACCTAAAACTGTTAATTATAACGAAAAGTGAAAATGTTTTGCCATAATGTTGACAAACAATTCACGCTTTGCTATAATAACCTCGTAATATATTTAACACTTATGTAACAACTTTAGTAAGACTTTCCATGACAAGAAGGTGTTCTTCGACTTTATAGGTTGTTATAAGAATATACGGAGGATCTATTATAATGGATTACAAGTTTCTGAAGTTTTCCTTGGTATGTGTTACAGGTATATTTTTAAGTACATTAAACCCGGCTTCTGTTTTTGCAACTGAATATTCTGTTGCCGGTTATCCATATGATAAAGCAGATAAGGTAATACAGATAAAAAGCAACAGTACAGAGATTACTTCTTCATCTATTAACGATATACCTATTCCTGGATTAAACAATATAGGAATAGCAAATGTAGATACAAATCTTATGGTTAGAGAAAGCCCTAATGATAATGGTAAGCTTATTGGTAAGATGCCCAAGGATGCAGGCTGTAATATTCTTGAGCCAGATAATAATGGTTGGACTAAGATTAAATCTGGTAAGGTTACTGGTTATGTAAAAAGTGACTATCTAATAACAGGACAGAGTGCTTCTCAATTAGCATTAAAGAAGGCCAACCATATAGCAAAATCTAACACAAACGGACTTAATGTAAGAAAAGAGCCCTCTATAGATGCTTCTATAATTGACAGTGTTGCATTAGGAGAAGAGATACTGGTTTTAGATCCTCTTGTAGTGGTATATGGTGAGGAACATAATAAATGGGTTAAAGTTAGTCTTGATGGTGATGACAGTGAGACAGGTACAATAGGCTATGTAGCTAAGGAATTTGTAGATCTTTCCTATAAGCTTGCTCATGCCTATACATTAGAAGAATTAGATCTAGGTCCTGGAGTATCTTCAACAAGAGCTAAACTTGTAAGTTATGCTAAGAAATACCTTGGTTATCGATATAAATGGGGTGGCAACAGCTTCTCACGGGATGGTGGAGTAGATTGTTCTGGATTTGTAAGATTGGTTTATAGAAATTATGGCTATAATAATATTCCTAGAACAGCCAGAGACCAAGCTCGTTCTGGTAGAACAGTATCAAGATCCAACTTAAAGCCTGGAGATCTTGTCTTCTATGGTTCAAGCGGGAATATCAATCATGTTGCTATTTATATTGGTAACAGTAGGGTTATCCATGCTAGTAACAAACGAGATGGAATTAAGATATCCAATATTAATTATAGAAATCCTGTTAAATACGCAAGATATATTAATGACTAAATAATCAATAGACAATTCAAATAACTAGGGTGGGATATCAATCCCGCCCTTTTTGTGCTTCACCTGCTATTAGGATAAATATTGAAGATAGTTTTCTCATATTTAGAATTGAAGATAGTTTAAGATGGTTTTAACATATTTGTTTATAGACAAATAAAACTTGATATTATACAATGACTATTAGAGTTTTCAAAAATTGTCATTATTAAAAGCTGTCTTAATGATGTACATTTTTATGGATTGGAGCATATACCATGGATTTTATTTTCTATTTTCTAATTGTTATATTTATACTTCTTATATGGGGTATTATTAATGAACGTAATCAGCAAAAATATCTTATACAGAGACTGAAGGATGATTGGAGCAAGCATCCTAAATTAGACTATTCATCTGACAAGCTGGAGTCCTTAAAATCCTTTTATTTGACCAAAAGGGATCTTGCTCTAGATGTGGATGATATTACATGGAATGACCTTGATATGGATGAAATCTATAAATTAATGAACAATACCCAAAGCTCACTGGGAGAAGAATATCTTTATGCTATTCTTCGCAAGCCCTGCTTTTCATCTGAGGAGCTCAATGAAAGAAACCGCCTTATTGAATTTTTCCAGTCCCACGAAAAGGAAAGAACTCTGATACAAACTAAACTCAACAAGGTGGGAAAGTTAGGAAAGATATCTGCCTTTAATTATGCTAATAAGCTAGGGGAACAAGAGCCCGCTAGTAATATATCACACTATCTAATGGCTATAGCCTTATTATTATCTATAGCTTATGTCTTTATAAATCCAGGAATGGGAGTAGGCTTAAGCTTAATAATTATGGCTTTTAATATTTTTAGTTATTATAAGCACAAAGCGAAGATTGATAATTATCTGATGATTATTGCCTTTCAGCTTCGCTTACTTGACTGCATTGAGGATCTGGTTAAGATTTCTATACCAGAATTAGAGCAATATACAAAATCCTTATCCAAGGACTTAAAGGTCTTTAGACAGTATAAAAGAGGATCTGCTATTTTAGTTGCAAGGAACGTAAACGGTAACATTATGGAGTCTTTATTGGATTATTATCGTATGACCTTTCATCATGACTTAATAAAATATAATTCTATGTTAAACTTTTTTAAGAATAATAAGGAAACCATGAATCGAATTTTTAATATAACTGGTTTTCTTGATAGTATGGTTGCGGCAGCTTCCTTTCGTGAAATGGTAGAATATTATTCTGTTCCAAAGCTCACCCTTACCACAGGTAATCCTAAATTATCTGTTATTGATGTATACCATCCGCTGATTAATGAACCAGTATCTAATTCCATCAATGAGGATAGTTGTACCTTACTTACGGGGTCCAATGCCTCAGGCAAATCGACTTTTCTTAAGTCCTTAGCCCTTAATGCTGTATTATCACAGACTATTTATACCTCCCTTAGTAAGGATTATAAGGCAAGTTATTTTACAATATTTTCTTCTATGGCCTTAAAGGACAATATCTTAAGTAATGAGAGTTATTTTATTGTTGAAATCAAATCCTTAAAGAGGATTCTAGATAATTCAAATGGTAAATATCCAATACTATGCTTTGTAGATGAAGTACTGAGGGGTACCAATACCTTAGAGAGGATTGCTGCTTCTTCAAGAATACTTGTATCCCTTAAGGAAAAGAATGCTCTTTGCTTTGCAGCAACTCATGATATTGAGCTTACCTATATATTAGAAAAGCATTATTCTAATTATCACTTCAGAGAAAGAATTGATGGAAATCAGGTTCTATTTGATTATAAATTATATAAGGGAAGGGCTGTATCCAAAAACGCCATTAAACTCCTAAAGCTTCTTGGCTACTCAAAGGATATTATTAACGATGCAGAAAATGCTGCTGATGAATATATGAATACTGGTGAGTGGAGTATAATCTAAAACGGAGGCAAGATATGATTAATGAAGTAAGTATATATACAGATGGCTCTGCCAGAGGAAATCCTGATGGTCCCGGTGGTTATGGAACCATTGTTGTATTTATAGATTCCAAAGGGCAGGAGCATATTAGGGAATATAGTGCGGGCTTTAAAAAGACTTCTAATAATAGAATGGAGCTAATGGCTGCTATTATTGGACTAGAAGCTCTTACAAAGGCCTGTCATGTAACCCTTTATTCTGATTCCCAATATCTTGTTAAGGCCTTTAATGACAAGTGGCTTGAGGGATGGATTAAGAAGGGATGGAAGAGAGGAAAGAATGAGCCAGTAAAAAATATTGACCTGTGGAAACGTCTTCTTAAGGCTATAGAACCACATAAGGTAGATTTTGTATGGGTTAGGGGCCATAGTGGTCATCCCCAAAATGAACGCTGCGATGAGCTTGCTACAGCAGCAGCTGATGGGGACAATTTACTTGAAGATGTTCATCAATAGACTGAATTTAAAATATGAAATTGTTCCTGATTATGATATAATGTACACGAATAGGCAGATTAGTCTGCAGTCAAATTATTTCAATAGACATAAGAAAGGACCGTACTATAATGGAAAATCTCACTCCGTTAATGCAGCAATATATGCAGATAAAGGAGCAACATAAAGACTGTATTTTGTTTTATCGTTTAGGTGATTTTTATGAAATGTTCTTTGAAGATGCCATGATATGTTCCAAGGAATTGGAGATAGCTCTCACAGGAAAACCTATTGGAAATGAAGAGCGTGCTCCTATGTGCGGTGTACCCCATCATGCTGTAGATAATTATCTAAGCAAGCTAATAACTCGTGGGTACCGTGTAGCCATTTGTGAGCAGGTTGAGGATCCAAAGACAGCTAAGGGCATTGTTAAAAGAGAGGTTGTAAGAATTGTTACTCCCGGCACCAATCTAAACACTCAAGTTCTGGATGAAACTAGAAACAATTATCTGATGAGTGTTGTACATACCACGAATTTATATGGTATCTCCGTTGTGGATGTCACAACTGGAGATTATTTTGTTACTGAGATAGACTCAAATAGAAAGCTTATGGATGAGATATTTAAATGGTCTCCATCAGAAATTATTTGTAATGATACATTTTTAGTATCGGGAATTGACATTCAAGCTATAAAGTCAGTAAATAATCTTTCCCTGTCACCGATGGAGCCATGGTATTTTGATGACCCCCTATGCGTAAGGGCTTTAATGGAGCATTTTGATGTGGGAAGCCTTGATGGTATAGGGCTTAAGGATTATACTATTGGAACAATTGCTGCAGGAAGTATTATGCAGTTTTTAATCGAAACTCAGAAAAGTGCCCTGTCTCATATTACAAAGCTGACTCCATATACATATGAAAAATTTATGCTTCTAGATACCTCGACTGTTCGTAATCTGGAGCTTACTGAGACTATTAGGGATAAGCAAAAAAAAGGCTCCTTGCTTTGGGTCTTGGATAAAACAAAGACAGCCATGGGAGCAAGGCTTCTTAGAAGCTATGTAGAGCAGCCCTTAATTGATTTTGATATGATTAACCAAAGACTTTTGGCTGTTAAGCAGCTAAAGGATAATATGATTACACGGGAAGAGCTTAGAGAATACCTTAATCCCATCTATGACTTAGAGCGTCTTATGAGCAAAATCAGCTATAAGAGCGCTAATCCTAGAGATTTGATTGCCTTTAAATCTTCTCTTGAAATGTTACCTCATATTAAATTTTTAATTCAAAATTTTGATAGTGAGCTTATTAATCTAATTCATAATGAAATGGATGATCTTTCTGATATTTTTGAATTAATTAATAAGTCCATTGTAGATGAACCTCCCATAGCTTTAAAAGATGGTGGCATTATAAAGGAAGAATACAATAAGGATGTTGACCGCTTAAGAAAGGCCAAGACAGAAGGAAAAGACTGGCTTATGGAGCTTGAGTCCAAGGAAAGGGAAGCTACTGGAATTAAGAACTTAAAGATAAAATATAACAGAGTATTTGGCTATTATCTTGAAGTAACCAATTCCTATAAAGACCTTGTTCCTGTGGAATGGACTAGAAAACAGACACTTGCTAATGCGGAGCGTTATACTACTGATAAGCTAAAAGAACTAGAAGATATAATTTTAGGAGCAGAGGATAAGTTGTTCTCTCTGGAATATGATTTATTCTGTGAGGTTAGAGATAGAATTTCTCTTGAAGTAAAAAGGATACAGCAATCTGCAAAGGCAATTGCCAAGCTAGATGTGTTTGCTTCACTAGCCTTAGTTGCAGAACGAAATAATTATGTTTGTCCTGAAATGAATAAAGATGGATTAATTGATATAAAAAATGGTAGGCATCCTGTTGTGGAGAATACTATATCTAATGATATGTTTGTTGCCAATGATACCTTACTAGACAACAAATCAGATCGTATATCAATAATTACAGGACCTAATATGGCTGGAAAATCAACTTATATGAGGCAGACGGCACTAATTGTCCTTATGTCACAGATTGGTAGCTATGTACCAGCTGACAGTGCAAGGATTGGGATTGTTGATAGAATATTTACCAGGGTTGGGGCTTCTGATGATCTATCAGGTGGCCAAAGTACCTTTATGGTAGAGATGACTGAGGTTGCCAATATTCTTAGAAATGCCACGAAGAATAGCCTGCTTATACTTGATGAAATAGGAAGGGGTACCAGTACCTTTGATGGACTCGCCATAGCCTGGGCAGTGGTTGAGCATATAAGTAGCCCCTCTATACTGGGAGCCAAGACCTTATTTGCAACACATTATCATGAACTGACTGAGCTTGAGGGTAAGATTGATGGAGTTAATAATTACTGCATAGCTGTAAAGGAGCAAGGAGATGATATAATATTCCTGCGAAAGATAATAAAAGGCGGTGCAGATAAAAGCTATGGCATCCAAGTGGCAAAGCTTGCAGGAGTTCCTGCCCCTGTGTTAAAAAGGGCCAATGAGATAGTAGATGAGCTTATTGGTAATGACCTTGCATTAAGGGCAGAAAATATTTCTTTGGACTTGGAACAAGACAAAGATATTAAAGTAAAGGATAATAATTCATCCTTAGAGCAGCTGTCCTTATTTTCCATGTCTGGAAATGAGGATATTATTACTGAGATAAGGGATATGGATATTAGTAAGCTTACACCTATTGATGCTATAAACAAGATATATCTTATGCAAGAGAAGATAAAGAATAGAATATAGGAAAGGATGGCTGCCATGTCAATTATTCATATATTAGATGAAAACACAATAAACCAGATTGCTGCTGGAGAAGTAGTAGAACGGCCTAGGGCAGTTGTTAAGGAGCTTATTGAAAATGCCATCGATGCCGGTGCAACGGCGATTACAACTGAAATAAAAGAAGGTGGCTTAAGCCTAATAAGAATAACTGATAATGGTTCAGGAATTTCAAGAGAAGATCTTTCTCTTGCATTTATGCGCCATGCTACCAGTAAGATAAAATCAGCTGAGGATCTTTTTCATGTTCATAGTTTGGGATTTAGGGGAGAGGCACTGTCAAGTATTGCTGCTGTAAGTCAGGTAGAACTAATCACCAAGGAAAAGTCTATTCTTAATGGTTATCGTTATATTATTGAGGGTGGGAAGGATAAATCCATTAATGAAATTGGTTGCCCCAGTGGTACAACCATTATTGTTCGTAACCTATTTTATAATACTCCCGCCAGAAGAAAATTCCTAAAATCACCTATGACGGAGGCGGGCTATGTTAACGATTTAATGGAAAGGCTGATGGTGTCACATCCTAATATTTCTTTTCGATTTATTGTAAATAATCAGCTAAGGCTACAGTCTTCCGGTAATAATAATATAAAGGATATTTTGTATAATATATATGGACGAGATATTTCAAGAGAACTATTAGCTGTAGAATATAACTCGGCTGATGTAAAGATTTCTGGATATATTGGAAAGCCAACTATTAGCAGAGGTAATAGGAACTTTGAGAATTATTTCATTAATGGAAGATTTATTAAAAATAATATTATAACTAAGGCTATTGAAGATGCATATAAGCCATTTATGATGAATCATAAGTATCCCTTTATATCCTTATATTTTGAGATAACTCCCTCCTTACTGGATGTAAATGTACATCCTCAAAAGATGGAACTTAAGTTAAATAACAGTGATGAAATATATAATATAACCTATAATTTAATCAAAGATAGCTTGTCGAAGAAGGAACTAATTCCCAAGGTTAGCTTTGCTAAGGAGGATAATTATAAAAGGGATCTTCCTCAAAAGCTACCAGAGCCTTTTGAAGATAACCGTATAAATAGTTTAAAAGCGCTGGAAACCCTGGCTAAGCCACAGTCTGATAATAGTTCTAAGCAAAAGGCTGTTAATAATGTAAGAAAAGTAGTTATCGAACAGATGGGCTTGTTCTCTAATGATGAGGTAAAGGAGGATACTCCCTTCCTATCAAACCAAGCAGTTAAGGAGCATCGTATTTTAGGGCAGATCTTTTCTACCTATTGGCTTGTAGAATATCAAAAGGAGCTTTATATAATTGATCAACATGCAGCCCATGAAAAGGTACTCTATGAAAGAATTATGAATAATGCAAGAGATAAGCAACACACATCTCAGATGCTTATGCCACCTATAGTTCTTACTCTTTCATTAAAAGAACAAGAAGCAATTGAAGCTCAAAGTGATATACTTGAGCGACTGGGATATGAGATAGAACATTTTGGAGGTAATGAATTTTCTATAAGAGCTGTACCTGCTGAGCTGTATAGTCTATCAGAGAAGGAATTGTTTTTAGAGTTTATTGATGAGATTACGCAAGAGATTACTTCTGCTGAGCCCAGCCCAGAGGTTATATTGGGAAAAATCGCATCATTGGCCTGTAAGGCAGCTGTAAAGGCAAATCATGATTTCTCCGCCAAGGAAGCAGCTTCATTAATTAATGAACTGTTAACTCTTGAGAACCCTTATCATTGTCCCCATGGCAGGCCTGTCATAATTGCTATATCTCAATATGAATTAGAAAAAAAATTTAAGAGAATTATATAATATGCTAGTTAGAGTTTGGAGAGTCTATGAACAAAAAGCCACTTATAATTTTAACAGGACCCACCTCTGTGGGTAAAACATCTTTATCAATTAGTCTTGCTAAGGCTGTAAATGGTGAGATTATTTCTGCTGATTCCATGCAAGTATATAAATATATGGATATTGGTACTGCTAAAATCACATCTAAGGAGATGGAGGATATCCCCCATTATCTTATTAGTGAATTCATGCCAGATGAAGAGTTTAATGTAGTTAAGTTTCAGAAATACGCTAAGGACTATATTAATGCCATTTATGAGAAAAATAAGATTCCAATACTTGTTGGGGGAACTGGGTTCTATATTCAAGCTGTATTATATGATATAGATTTTGAAGAAAGTAATTCCGATTATTCTTATAGAGAAGAGCTTACACAATTGGCTATTAACATGGGCCCACTGTTTTTACATGAATTACTTACCAAGGTAGATCCGACTTCTGCAGAAGCTATCCACCCTAATAATTTAAAGAGAATTATTCGTGCTTTGGAATATGTTAAACAGACTGGTGAACCTATATCTGCCCACAATGAAGAGCAAAGGAATAGAAAATCACCTTATCTATATAGATACTTTGTCTTAAATAAAGAACGATCTAATTTGTATGAAGCCATTAATAATCGAGTAGACATAATGATCAATAATGGTCTTGTGAATGAAGTAAAGCAGCTATTAGATATGGGTTATACTAAGGACATGGTTTCTATGCAGGGTTTAGGCTATAAAGAGCTTATTGATTTTATTGAGGGTCATTATTCACTGGAAGAAGCTATATACAAGTTAAAAAAGGACACCAGACATTATGCCAAAAGACAACTTACTTGGTTTAAACGAGAAAAGGATGTGACCTGGGTAAATAAGGATAACTTTACCAAAGAGGATGAAATTCTAGAATTTTTATTAGAAGATCTTAAAAAGAAGAAGATAATATTACATAATAATATTATGTAAACCATAATTGGAAATACTGGAGGTACAACTATGTTAACTAATGATTTAGATACATTTTATACAGATATGGGGATTAGCCCCAAACTTATTGCCTTAAGTAATAAAATAGAAGCTAATTTAAAAGACCGCTTTCGAAGGATAGAAGAGATAGCTGAATTTAATCAGTTAAAAGTGCTAAAGGCTATGCAAGATAATAAAGTGAGTGATGTACATTTTTCTGCGACAACTGGATATGGTTATAATGATATCGGCAGGGATACCCTAGAAAGGGTATATGCCGATGTTTTTCATACCGAGGATGCACTAGTTCGTCCTCAACTAATAAGCGGTACTCATGCGCTTACTATTGCTCTGTCAGGGAATTTAAGACCGGGAGATGAGCTTTTATCTCCTGTTGGAAAGCCCTATGATACTCTCGAGGGGGTTATAGGCATAAAGGAAACCAAGGGCTCTTTGGCTGAGTATGGTATTACTTATAAGCAAGTAGATTTAAAAGCTGATGGAGGCTTTGATTATAATAAAATCAAAGAGGCTATTGGTCCTAAAACCAAGCTAGCAACCATACAAAGGTCTAAGGGTTATGCTGATAGGCCTACCTTCTCAGTTAAACAAATTGGCGAATTGATTTCATTTATGAAGAGCATTAAGCCAGAGCTTATTTGTATGGTAGA
>CAZMYP010000006.1:28617-46950 GCA_964570535.1 uncultured Herbinix sp. | reverse complement strand
AAAGCTATTCGGGACTCACCTGCATAGCAGGTGGTTTATTTTATCTGCGATACAATAAAATAGGGCGCCGCACATTTTAGTGCGACAGCCCCATTATAATATTTATTTTAGCAATTGCATTATTAAATCTTCATATATCCATAGCCATTGACAATCGCCTCTAGCCTTTGTCCTGAATTGCAAAGAGGGCATTCATTAATCTTATAGCTTTCATACTTAGGAAGATCTGCTGCCCTGAATATGGAATTTACCTTTATTCCCTCTACCTCTTTAACTGCAGAGAAAACAGCACTAATACCACTTATCTTACCACCATAATAACGGATACATTCTAGGCTTCTTCGAATAGTATCCCCAGTTGTTACTGATGCAACCAGCAAAAGTATATTCTTATTATATACTGCAGGTTGACTACAATCCCTAAAAATCATCTGTCCATTAGTATTGTTTTCTGGAGATATAACATACATTGTCTGATGAGCATTCATGGAGTGAATTCCTGCCTTTGTTAGTTCATAAGCTAAGAAACCTCCAATGACATCACAATTGTCCAAGCAAACTATAGTGTCAATTACTACATTATTCACATATTGCCTTGCCAATTCACTAGCTACCTCTGTGGCTTGATTAAGTCGAGTCTTTGTTGTCGTTAAGTCAATGTATAAGTTGATATGAGAATGACTAGTTGCAAAATGGCCTGGAAACACCTTTAATTCAATCTTCTTATTTGATGGTGCATGAACCTTAATTGCTCTTCCCTCCATAGCATAGCTCCCTTCTAAACTTCATAATAATCAACGCTAGATATCATCTTTATTTTAACCTATAAATCAAAAAAACTCAATCACCCATAGAATTTTTCTATAACTCATATCAAAGTAAAGTAGTAGAAGCTATACTACGCTTGTGATAGCATTGGAAATCTACCATCTAAGTCAAAGGATCCATTTAAAACAAAAAAGGTATCATCAGAATCTATCAAATCAATTTGATAGTCCTTATCCTCCCATGGAGTAAAACCTAGATAAACCTTCATGGAATCCTTTGTTATTAATGAGGAAATAATCTCCTCCAGGTTAAAGCTACGTTCACAAAAGACATCTATTAATCTCATATCCTGGTCTTCAAACTCAACGACTGCTACCAGGTCCAATTTTTTTGAATAGTATATGTTATCTGACATAAATGAAATTAAATAAAACATAAGCAGCTCTAGGTTATTCACCATGGAAATCCTTGATACAGGGATAGTATTCCTAGTAAGTCTCATAATAATATCTCTGTCCTCTGTTTTTCCAATATTTAGCTTATAAAACGAGTGCCTATCATCCTTTGAAAACATTCCAGAATAATTATACTCCTTGGCTTTAGCAAATCCAAACCTTGGATAGAACTCAGTTACCGAATCATTTGCATACAGATAGATTAATTGCTGCTTTTGTCTTAGGTCATTAAGAACACATTCCATTAAGGCTTTGCTAAGACCCTGATTCCTAAAATCCGGATCCGTCATAACAGTACCAAGTTGAATTGCATTTACAGGCTTACCCTCAATAGCAAATTCCATTGTATTAACTGATATATTGGCTACAACATTATTGTTAAATACCAATGAATAAGGACTATATTTTTCTGTCCAAAAGCCCTGTTTATACCATTCCTCAAAATCCAACCCAAAAACCTTTCTGCTTAGATGATTAAAGCTTTGACGATACCTCTCGTCCTTACGGTAATCCTTTATAAATGAGTATGTCTTACCTTTTATAGTCATTTCCTGTATTTTTATATTCCCATCTCCTCTAATTTAATTCCCCTGTCTTAAATATGTACTCTTATACATTACGAATTGTAGCTCCAAAAGGCATCAATGCTAATTTAGCTATCTTAAAATGTTGTAAACCAAATGGTATTCCTATAATCGTAATGCAAAAAATCACTCCTAATAAAGCTGAACCAATTGCCATTGGAATTCCTGTAATCAATAACCATATAATATTCAAAATCAGAGAGCCTGCTCCTCCCCCATATACAACTTCCTTTCCGAAGGGAAAGAAGGATAGTCCTGCAAACTTAAAGCACTGAAGCCCTATTGGTATTCCTACAATTGTAATACACCATAGACATCCTGAAAGTAACCAGCTTAATCCACTAAAGAATCCACCAAAAACAAACCATATTATATTACCTAAGCATCCCATTTTACTATCCCCCAAAATTATACTTTATCTTATAGTAAAATTTACATAGCTTTATCTATCCCATTTATCACAGAGAGCATTAATTTGACTAGTAAGCTTTGCCAGATCCTTATTGGCGCCCTCTTTGTTTTTATTAATAACAACCATAAGTCTCTTTCCTGCATTAACAAGTCTCTCAAATACAGTAGTAGTCTTAATCTTAGCTGCTGACTTCTCAACTGGGATTCCCTTTACTTCTAGAGTAATTTCATTTTTCATAAGATCAACTACAGTACCACTATAAGGAGCATATGCATTATGACCCAGCTCATCTTTAATGTACTCAGTAAACATATTACATACATGGTCATCACCATGGACAACAAAGACTCTCTCCGGCTTCTTCTCATAGGCACCTAACCATTTAAGCAGACCATCTCTGTCCGCATGACCACTTACTCCTCGAAGACGTCTTACATTAGCCTTAACATTAATATTTTCACCAAACAGCTTCACCTCTGGAGTTCCGTCTAGTATTAGCCTACCCAAGCTTCCTTCAGATTGATGACCAACAAACAGAATTGTACTATCCTCTCTCCAAAGATTGTGCTTAAGATGATGTCTTATCCTTCCAGCATCGCACATTCCTGCAGCTGATATAATAATCTTAGGCTCATCATCATAGTTTATGGCTTTGGACTCATCTGCAGTTATAGATGTTTTTAATCCTGGGAATTTAATTGGATTGATTCCAGCACGGATTAATTCCATTGCCTCCTTATCAAAATATCCGAACATGTTTTTCTCATATATATGGGTGGCCTCAATAGCTAATGGACTATCTACATAGACCTTAAAGTTATTATGACCTTTAATTAGTTTGTCTTCTTTGATTTTTCTGATAAAATACAAAAGCACTTGGGTTCTTCCTATGGCAAATGAAGGTATAACCAGGTTTCCTCCTCGATCTAAAGTCTCTTGCATAATCTGTGATAATTCGCTTACATAATCCGGAGGCAGTTCATGATTCCTATCTCCATAGGT
This sequence comes from uncultured Herbinix sp., assembly GCA_964570535.1. Taxonomy (GTDB): domain Bacteria; phylum Bacillota; class Clostridia; order Lachnospirales; family Lachnospiraceae; genus Mobilitalea. The sequence goes on along the minus strand of CAZMYP010000006.1, from coordinate 43,729 downwards.
TGATTCCATAATAACATAATCAGCTTCCTTAATATATTTAGGATTGTTAATAAGAGGCTGGTTGATGTTACCGATATCACCGGAGAATACAAGTTTCTTAGTTACTCCTTCTTCTGTAACCCAAATCTCAATACTAGAAGAACCTAGTAGATGGCCTACGTCAATAAAGCGTACCTCTATTCCCTCATACAATTGGAATTTTTGATCATACTCATGGGGTACAAACATACGAATTGTAGCTAAAGCATCCTTCATATTATAAATGGGCACATAAGCCTTTTCCCCAGAACGTTTTCCCTTTCTATTGCGCCATTCAGCCTCAGACATTTGAATATGCGCACTATCTCGAAGCATAATATCACATAAAGCACTTGTGGCTCCAGTAGCATGAATTTCTCCCCTAAAGCCCTGACTATATAACATCGGTAATTTACCCGAATGATCTATGTGAGCATGAGTAAGTAGAACCACATCTACCTGTGCTGCTGGTATAGGGATTTCTTGGTTTTCAAAGGTGTCCCTACCCTGTTCCATACCACAGTCAATTAATATATGTTTTCCGCAGGCCTCAAGATAAAAGCTACTTCCAGTCACTTCATGGGTAGCGCCTAAAAATGTCAATTGCATTGTTTTACCTCCTTTTTATATGTAAAATATATATTTTATATAATAGGAAAGTTCGTCCTATTATATAAAAAATGCTCCGCAAGGATGCGCACTCGCGCGTTTTGTATTTAGCTAGCAAGCTGGCCGCGCTCGGCGCGAGGGTTTCGCAAGCAAAGCCCTTTTTTATATCCTTGAACCTCATATAGTTCCATAATATTAGCTTCTGCTTATATTGTCTAATATTCTGTCAGCTGCTCCAACTTATTTTTATCTAACAGGTTAATTGATCCCCTATTAAGTGAAACCATTCCTTCATTTTGAAAGTATTTAAGCATTCGAGTAACAACCTCTCTGGCGGTTCCTAAGTTGTTGGCAATTTTCTCATGAGTTATCTCAATATTATCAGTTTCATCTATATTAGACTGCTCCAGTAAAAACACAGCAAGTCTTTTATCTAATGTCATAAATAGGGCTTGCTCCATAATCCACATTACCTCAGAAAAACGAGAGGCCATAAGTTCATTTGTAAAGGACTGAACAGCCATAGACTCCTTGGAAAGCTTATCAAAAATCGGGGTAGGTATAAGATAGGCAACTGTTTCCTTTTCAGTCTCAATAAATATATCAAAGCTTATATTCTTCATAATACATGATGCAGAAAAAATGCATATATCTCTGTCAAATAAACGATAGAGTGTTATTTCTTTTCCACTTTCTGAGATGATATAAGCTCGAATCTGCCCACTTTCTAGCAGAAATAGTCCAGAGCAATTCTGGGAGCCACTTCGCATTGACTCTCCCTTATTGAAGCTTTTCTTAATCATTGATTGCTGTAGTAATGTCCTTTGTTCCTCTGATAAATCCTTCCAAAACTTTAATCCTTCCTGGTAAAAGTAGTTTATTTCATCCATTCCAAAACCCTCCTTTACACATTATACTTTACATCTGGGGTAAAATCCATAGAAATGCATAAAAAATACATGCATAAATATATACGCATGTATTTTTATTATTATTTTATTTAATATTTATTACTATATTAACTAATTTATTTCCTTCTTCCATAGACCATGAAGATTGCAATATTCATATACGGCTATTACCTCATCATCATCTATTGTAAATACTGCTTTAGGATCTTCTCCTGGAAGTAAATCTTTTCTCTGAAGTCCCTTCTTTGTATGAAGGCAAATCCACATAATATAATGCTTTTCTTCCATAGGATGAAGCACTTCTCCAACATCAACCTTAACGGTATTTCCTTCAATGGATACACTTGGCACATGTTTTTCTCTTGCTGCATCAACTGTATTTGCAACCATTTCCTCCATGTCTTCACCACAGCATACTATAGAAACTCCTGAATCATAAATCAGTTCAGCAATGTTTCCACAATGCTTACATCTAAAAAACTTAGGTTCTTTTTGCAAATCCTTATCTCCTTTCTGTGGGTCCCTTAAGAACCCTTTAATAAGTATGATACACTATATAGTATAGCTTGATGGATTATATTAGTCAATTAATTCTGTCTATATTACCTTGATATTATGCCTATGCTTTATACCTGTAGCATTTTTAGTATGTCATTTTTAGGGCGAACACCAGCTGCTGAAGCAGAAACCTTACCATCCTTTAAAACCATAATAGTTGGAATACTCATAATACTGAATTTTGCAGCCAGCTCACTTTCTTCATCAACATTAACCTTTCCTACTTTAATTCCATCATTTTCCTTTGCAATTTCCTCTATTGTAGGAGATACCATTCTACATGGTCCACACCATTCAGCCCAGAAGTCTAGCAAAACCGGTTCCTTTGATTGTAATACCTCTTCGTCAAAATTATGCTTTGTTATTTTTATAGCTGCCATATTAATTCCTCCTTTAATATTAAATTGATTTTATAATCCTACTATAGCACCTTACGCTAAATGCTTCTGTGATATTATCACATAATAAGAAAGGGTTTCGCTTGCGAAACCCTCGCACCGAACGCGGCCAGCTTGCTGGCTAAATACATAACGCGTGAGTGCCCATCCTTGCGGAGCATTTTTTATATAATAGAACGAACTTTCCTATTATATAAAATATAAGCTTTTATCAGAGTAATTAACAAACCATTATCTACTTTATATTATAGGTTATGGTTGCAGTGTTAGCTTCTCTATTTCATACTGAGAGTTTATCACCAGCCACATTTGATTATAAAAAAACATGATATTCCATATGGCCATACCGCTAATTCCATGGGTTGGTACCAACCCTACTATAGAGTCAACCCCTCTGGCATCTCTAAATCTTACTATATATTCGTATTGAGCAAAGTATTGATAATATGATGACTTTGCCACTTCATCATATTTTATTTCCACATTATTTTCCCTAGCCAAGGCAATAGCTGACTCATAGCTGATTGCTTGGCCACTAGTTTTATTGACAATATACGGAAGCCTCCATATATACCCTATTGTTGACAAACCCATCTCTATTTTTTCTTTAGGTATTTTGCTTACTATATATTCAATATTATTATTAAAGGTATCAAATGCCACAACATTGGCAGATATGCCAAATAGAAACCCCCGTTCATAAGTAAGAAAAATAATCCTATCAGCCTGTCGGCCCAAGCTTTCAAAGTTAATCTTTCCATATTGTACATTAGATAATAAATCAAAAGCTCCTACCGTCAGCGTAATAAAGACCTTAAAGCCTGCCGAGTGAAGCTGTTCAGAAAGCTTTTCTATAAAATCATTAAATAAAAGTCTATCCTCATATCTTATAAAAGGGGTTTTAAAATTGACTCCGTAATATCCTTTGGTGGTTAATATCGATATCAGATTGCTAATCAAAATGTCCTGTACATCCTGGTTAATCAGCATATTATGTGTTATTTCCATCTCTTCCTCTTGGATACTTGACAGAGCAGCTAACATCATAACCGGTGCCACGCCATAGGCTTTCGACGCTTTAATTATCGCTGTATCATCTATATCAACAATATTTCCCTGCACATTATAAAAATAACCATAAACAGTTACATAAGTTAGAAAGGGTAAGGTCTTTTTGAGAATATCCAAATTAATAAATGGATAAGCCAAACCATTGGTAGATATTTTACCCATTTTATACCCTCTGTAATTAATTACAATAACCTCACCAGGATAAATATACTGTCTGTCTGAAAGATATGGATTGTTTCTAAGAAGTGCCATTACACTTGTATTGTAATACCTAGCTATACCTTCTATAGTATCCCCCATACCTACGGTATATTCTATCTCGGGAAACAGAATCACCAAGGTTTCTCCAACGACTAAGTTTTCATCTGGATTAATTCCATTTTCCAGGGCTAATCTTTCAGTAGATTTTCCATAGAACTGGGCGATTGAAGAAATAGTCTCCCCTTGTAAAACAACATGGATAATCATAGCTTCCCCCACTAAAGGTTTTGCTATATTATATGATTTGAATTGTTATAGGTGTCAGGCACTACTTTGCTAGCTTTTATTTTAATAAGGTTTTTAAATAACAAAATCCTTTAAATATCTACTACGGCTAGGTAAGCGAAGCTTAGTCAAAGCCTTTTCCTCAATCTGTCGAATACGTTCGCGGGTTAGCCCAAAATAATTGCCTACCTGCTCTAGTGTATGCTGTTGTCTATTGTTAAGTCCAAAACGCATTTCCAGAATCCTTTGTTCTCTTTCATTTAATGTCTGTAATTGCTTATTAATCTCACTTTGCAATGAATTCTCTACAGCATTTTCCTCAGGAGATACTATGCTTGTAGCTTCAATATAATCTCCTAGAAAAGAATCTCCATTTTCACCTATAGGTGTTTCTAGAGATATTGGATGTGATGCAATTCTAAATGCTTGCTTAACTGTTCCCTCAGATATACCAAGTTCCTCAGCAATCCTTTTATTATCAGCAATTTCATCTTCCTCCTGAGACATATCTTGAGCGGTTTTCATTACCTTGCGTACTATTCCACCCATATGAACAGGAATACGTATTATACGATCTTGGTCATCAATTCCTCTTGTAATGGCCTGTTTAATCCACCATGTGGCATATGTGGAAAAGCGAAAGCCTTTATCATAATCAAATCGTTCAACGGCCTTTATCAGACCCAAATTTCCTTCTTGTATTAAATCCAAAAAAGATAAAGAGCGGGTCTTTACGTATTTCTTTGCAATACTAATTACCAGACGAAGATTCGAACAAATTAAAGCATCCTTTGCTTCCTGATCTCCTGCCTCAATTCTTTTTGCTAATGCTATTTCCTCTTCTGCAGTTAAGAGCGGAGCTACCGCTGCTGCTGATAAGTAATCCCTTACTGAATCCATACCATTCATTGAGCTTGTTCGTATTTTGTCGTCCTCTTTTTCTACCAAAAAGGTCTTACTGTGATTATTCCCTAATTTATCCATTTAACAACTCCGTTCATTATCAAATCCACTGGTGAAAAGTAGCATTAAAAGCCAATCCACATTCTTCAAACATTCGTAATACATGTGAAATGATGGTATAACTTATTCTATTATAACACATAAGTAGAAACTTTTCATTACAAGGAGTATTTTGGTAGCAGCTACTAATAAAATGCCAGCTAATATAGGGAAATTGTTCAATTATCTAGTTGCATAATCTATACTTATGCCGTTCTATACCTGGTATGGTGTATACTTTGCTGTAGCCAGCTTCTATCAGTATCTGAGCAGCTACAGTGCTCTTATACCCCCTTAGGCAATAGAGTATTATTGGAGTTTTCTTATTCTCACATATGGAAAATGGATTGTTGGATATATTATTTAGGGGAATGCAGATGCTTCCTTTGATATGGCCTGTCCCATATTCCTCATGGGTCCGAACATCTATAATCATTGTCTTATCGTCCTTTAAATACAGCTCTAAGGCTTCATCAGGGGAAAGCTTTTTATATATAAATATTCCGACTCCTATCTGTGGCGTACGCTTTTCTCTATCTAGTATCCGTTCAGCAATCGACCTAGCTTCTGAACAAGTAATTCTACCCTTTACTTCAAACATGTTATTGTCACGACTGAGCATTATTCCTTTTGCATACATCTGCCCTATGTGTATAACACAGGTACGACAGGTATATAAGTCTAGTAAATTATTTGCAGCAGACCAATCCTCCTCGTCCCTTTCACCAATTTCAGTTAGAAGTGCCTCATGGGCAATTCTTGCAGCTGCTCGGCGCTCGATGGGATAATCCCATTTTTCTATATCATAGTCCTCTATAATACCCCTATTCAATGCATAATCCATGTATCCAGATGAGCAGTCCTCGCCCATTGGCCTTATCATCTCTTTTATGGTTCTGATTATTATTGTTACAAACTGTTCTGTAGTAGCAATATTCATACTATTATTTCTACCCATTATCATCACCCATAAGAGGTGTAATTCTTATTGTTAGATTATCATAGGCCTCTATACTAGTGGTCGTAAAGCTCTTCGAATTGTTAGTAGTAACCTCGCCTGTCCATAAATCCTTTACTAAGTAGCTACTAGCCTTCTCAAACCTTATGACATCAACCATTTTATTCCCTATATACTTAATAATGCGCCTAACATCTACTGAATGCTCTTTAGTATCTCTTGAATCGCTTAGGTTAATAAAGGACAATGCAATTTCCCCATTAGAAAGGGGCTTTGCAAGAATATCAACACGATTGGTATTGGTTATATATGCTATATCTGGATTAGTATTATCGATAGAACAGTAAATTCTTTTTGACTGAATGCCCAGTGCATCCTGATTCAATCCAATAACATCCATGTTGGATATAATCTGCCAGAGCTTATCACCCTTTTTAATACGCCTCAAATCCATTCCAAGCATTAGCGGAGAATTCATCATGCACCACATTGTCATATGTGTTTTGTTCATAGTATCTGTTATCTTGTCCATACCTATTACAAACATGTCTGGATCATTCCACCCCTTGTCAAGTCCGGCAAACTCATCCATTATTACTGCCTTGCTGTACTGTGATGCTATACTTGCAGTATCATTTGAACTCCATGCAGCTACACCAGGATTATCTATAGAGCCTACATGGAAGGTTATATCGTTGAGAATTCGCCAAGAATTACCAACCTTATATCCCCAGTTCTGTGGCTGTGTTTTACCCCATTCACAGATTGAAAGTACTACCCCTTGGTTTGGATCAGCACTATTTAATCCCTCAAGAAAAGTAGCATATGAATTAAGGGTGTTCTCTTGCCTTCTATGATTCATAAGGCGTATAAGATTATCTCCTTTACTCAATTTTATGGTGATCTCTTCTGAACTCGTAAATGCAGTCGTACTTTTGGTAAGAGCTAACATGCCATCATAGTACCTTCTTTCATTTTCTGCATTTCCTACAGCAATCTGTAGCCAGCGTCCTGTTCCTATTTCTTCACCACTTGCATAATTGACGCTTATATTATATGTTCCTGCAACAGGCACCTTCACAGCAAACCCAAGCTCGCACCAGAGGTCGCCAACAGGCGTAGTGCCTATATTTGTACCATCAAAAGTACCGATGTTTGACACATAGTTCTCGTCTGTATTTATCTTTGCCCCTTGTCCTAAAAACACGCCGTCCTTAAGAGCATTTAATGTTATATTCAAGCCTTCACCAGATACTGTTATGCTTCTGATGTTTGGAGCATAAGAATATTTTGTATTTTTTTCGTCCGAGAAGGTTGCATTATCCCATAGGTAGTAGCAGTTATCAACCTTGATAAAGTCAACTCCCCAGTCAATATAAGACCTGGTATCTACATCCTCAAAACCACAGGTCCCCACTGCAGAGCCTGCACATAAATTTGTTCCAATATCATTATACATACCAAATTTGAGTCCCTTACTGTGTATATAATCAGATAATGATTTAAAACCATTAGGGAATTTTATTGGTTCATTCGACAGAAGACCGTCTACCCTTTCTGATTTATAGCAACCGTCATCAAGGACGACATACCTATATCCCAAATCAGCCAGTCCCAAATCAACTATTGCGTCGGCCATTGCCTTGGTAAGTTCCTCGGTATTTTTACTACCAAAGGCATTCCAGCTATTCCAACCCATTGCCGGGAGACGTCCCTGTTTCTTATTTAAAAGAACCTTACCGTTTGAAAAAGCCGGAAACATATAATCTTCATTATTAATTTCGTCCGGTGCAATCCTAGATGTAGTTCTAAATGATGCCTCTTCTTTCCCTGCTATTAAATTCAACTTTTTGTTCAAATCAAGTCCTCCTTAATTTACTAGTTATATCATTATTATAAATATCTTTTTAGCGTACATGTTTCCACCCATATCAACTCTATAATATCAATATTATATTGTTAATACAACCATTTAACTAGTCAAAGAGTTAAGGACTAACAGCTTTCTATCTTGTAATAGATGACGAAATAAATGAGTCCAAAATAATGGAAGTCCGACGTATCCTGTCTAGTAAAAGGGATAAAAGAAAACTAGACAATACTGCAATATAGGAGTATGCGAAATGCCTGCTCCTTATTTTCGTTCTTACATGGAATAGACAAATGATAGCACATGATGTATTATAAAAAAGCAAACAATAATTTACATCAGATGTAATAGAAAAACAAATTTGAAACGGAGAATTAAAATGGATAATATTTGGGAACGGTCTATCCCTTTCTACGATTTACAATTGAAAGAATTGGAACAAGTAATTACTGAGTATGATCATCGTTTAGATATATTGGATTTTTATCCTATTAATGTTGGGTGTAGAAATAGTAATTTTAAAGTATCTACAAATAATGGGTACCTTTTGCTGAGGATTTGTCCACTATATGATACCAGCTATAAAAAGGAAAGAATTATAAGCGAATCATTCTATGAGCATATAAAAGTTCCCAAACTATTGTACATATCTGAAATTAATATCACACAAAGAACCTGTTTAATATACGAATATATACACGGTATTTCTATGCAAGAATATCTATTACAAGTAAGTAATCCTGAAGAAGATATTATTGCTCAAGTCGCTAAAAGTGCTGCATATATTCACAGCAGTGATATTATATTTAACGATGAAGACTGTGTAAATTACCCGCCTTTTCTGACTTGGTATGATATGTTTCTTGATAAAGAGCTTGTTATTGAACGTTTAGGAAGGGATGTTCATAACAGGGTAAAAGCTTTGATTAATAACAAGAAAGTTGATTTGTGTATAATTGATACTTATTCCAGTTTCATTCACTCTGATTTTCGTCCAGCTAACATGCTTATTGATAAAAGTAAAAAAGTTTGGATTGTTGATTGGGAGTTTTCTGGCTATGGCCATAGTTTGGCAGACATCGGACAATTTTTCCGATACTCTAATTATTTCAAACCAAAACATACTAAATTATTTGAAGAGGAATATAATTGTTATTCAAAACGTACCTTACCACCAGATTGGTATAATTTATGTAAACTACGTGACTTAGTTAATCCTTTACAAATGCTTGGTGCAAAGGAAAATCTACCTCAAAAATATGTTGACCTAAAAAAGCTTGTTATGGATACTTGTAATTATTTTGGCTATTAATTTATTGGGTATCTCTTTTAAGAACTATCTTAATAATTACATCTAATAAATTCCACTCCTTATTGGCATAATAGTTTAATAAGTTTATCTTGCTAATCAAATTCTTCAATAAGGAGTGTCAATATGAATGTAACAATTGAACATGTAACAAATAAGGGTCAAGAAACCACACGTATTCCCAATAAATTAGGAGGCGAAAAATCTCCCTACCTTCTGCAACATATGTATAACCCTGTAAACTGGTACCCATGGGGTGAGGAAGCTTTTGAACTTGCTAAAAGGCATAATAAACCAATCTTTCTAAGTATTGGCTATTCCACCTGTCATTGGTGTCACAAAATGTCCCATGAAAGCTTTGAGGACCATGAGGTTGCAGAGCTTTTAAATAATTACTTTGTCAGTATCAAGGTAGATAAAGAGGAACGTCCTGATATTGATACTATATATATGGCCATATGTCAGGCTGCTACGGGTAATGGTGGATGGCCTCTCACCATTATTATGACTCCAGAGGGACACCCTTTTTATGCTGCAACATATATTCCAAAACAATCTAGATATGGAATAGTAGGCCTAGTTGATCTTTTACCTCAGATTAATAGTGATTGGATTCAAAATCAAGATGAAATGATAGAAACAGGCAACAAGATTACGAAGATTATGAAACGTGATTATGAGGGCAAATCAGATAAGGGAGAAGTTACTAAGGATTTGGTTAACCTTGCCGTTACTCAGCTAAAACAAAGATTTGACCACAATTATGGTGGCTTTGGAAACGAACCAAAATTTCCAACTCCTCATAACCTAATGTTCCTTATGTCCTATTCTTGCCTTGAAGCAGATGAACAATCCCTTTTCATGGTAGAGAACACCTTAACAAATATGTATAGAGGAGGGATATATGATCATATTGGGTATGGCTTCTCTAGATATTCCACAGATTCCAAGTGGCTTGTACCTCATTTTGAAAAAATGCTTTATGATAATGCCCTACTAACTATAGCTTATCTGGAAGCTTACCAATACACAAAAAATCCTCTATACAAGACAATAGCAATGCAAATTCTCGAATATGTACGAAGGGAAATGACAGATAGAGAAGGAGGATTTTACAGCGCTCAAGATGCAGATATTGGAGGGGTTGAAGGAAAGTATTATGTTTTTAAGCCAGAGGAAATAACCGCTGTACTTCCAAATGAGGATGCAGGCTATTTTTGCAATTATTTTAATATAACAACGAAAGGTAATTTTGAAGGTCTCTCCATTCCCAATCGTATCCACGGAAAAGAGTTAAATCCTGATAACGAAAGGGTCATACGACTATGCAACAGCATTTACCAGTATCGTCTTAATCGTTTTAAACTGCACAAGGATGATAAGATTCTTACCTCATGGAATTCACTTATGATTTCTGCTTATGCCAAGGCGGCTATAATACTTCAAAATGATGACTATGCAGAGATAGCCAAGCAAGCCATAGACTTTATTAATGCAAAATTAATGGATGACAAAGGTCAACTTTATATCAGATATCGAGAGGGAGAAGCTGCAAATAATGGGCATCTTGACGATTATGCTTTCTTTTGTTATGGGCTTCTATCTGCCTATGACGCTAGCTTCAATATTAGTTATCTAAAGCAAGCAATTGAAATTGTCGATATAATGCTATTGGAATTTTGGGATGATATAAATGATGGCTTTTTCCTCACTGGCACGGAGTCTGAAGAATTAATATTCCGCCCAAAAGAAGTCTATGACGGAGCAACCCCTTCAGGAAACTCTGTCGCTGGATATGTGCTACAAAAAATCGCTAATATAACCAGCAACTCAAAATATATAGAATATGCAGACAGGCAGCTTCGCTTCCTAGCAGGGCATGTCAAGGATTATCCTGCAGGCTATTGCTTTGCGGGGCTTGCATTCCTTGAAGCTTTATATCCCTCAAAAGAAATAATATGCCTAGTAAATAACAAAAACCTCAATACAACCACAGCAAAAACAATAAAGAAAAACCCCTTGGAGAATCCTGAGTTTAACAAGCTAAAGGAATATATGTCTTCCCACTATAGTCCAAATACAGTTATTCTCGTTAAAACACAAGAAAACCAAGATGAACTACATGAAATAGCCCCCTATACAGAGAACTATCAGGCGACAGATAACAAAACCACATATTATACCTGTAAAAATCACAGCTGTCAGGCGGCATCTCATTGATGGGGTTGTTATTAGGTACCAGGCACTGTGAACATTCTGTTCACAGTGCCTGGTACCTTTTTTTACTTTACATCTATTTTTTTGAAACCCATAATTCCTAATGCCGTTGTAGCAATTAAAAACACAAGCCCTACTAAAATTGCTCTAACAACGAAATCATTATTGCCATTATACAGGATGTTTCTTCCTACTATAGATATATTGTTCATTATGCTATAATCCATAAAGTCTATTTTTGTCTTGATTTCAAATATATTACGAACAACTAAATTAAGCACCTCATAGATTAGGATACCAAATGTATAGGTACAAATATTTATGGCTATTACTCCTCCATTAGAACGAATAGTCATAGCGATCATGACAAATATTGATATCATGGCAATATAAAGTAACATCACTATGGCTAATAATCGTAGTCCCCTTAGAACAATTTCTCCATTAATGCCTAAAGATCCTGTTACGATTGTTCCTACTATCGTGGATACAAGGAATGAAAATAAAACCATTATTAATGCAGCAGCTGCCATGGTAATCAAAAAGGAATTATAAATCTTGAACTTTTCAAAGCCTTTTGAGACTATGTTTTTCATAGTTCCATGGGAGAATTCTGATGTAATAAATATTGCAACAAGTATGGCCAAAAATATAAGCACATCACTTGATATTACATTTTCTAGTCCTAAATTCATTCCATTCTTCCCCATAAATAAAAATCCCGTATCTACAGATATTTCACCCGAACTATCTAGTACATTCTGAGCTATTTTATCTGTCAGTTTTAATAGCAATATTGGTATAAGCATTAATAATGTATAAACAATAGTACAAATATAAAAAGCCTTGCTTCTAAATAATTTATAGAAATTTGATTTTAATAAGTTTTTCATAACTACCTCCATTTTTATACGTTCCACTCTTTATGACTAAATGGTTTGCTCCATCAGCTTCATAAAATAATCTTCAAGGTCCTGCCCAATAATTGTTGATGCCATTATAGTTATACCATTTTTAGCAAGCTCTGTATTAATCTGTCCTGCTCTGTCTAGGCTATCAGCAATGTTTATTGTCTTATGATTAATAGTTTTGATTTTATCCTCATTTATACTTAGATTTTGTTTTAAAATCTCAACTGCCTTTTCGGTATTATCAACAGTAATTTCTAACATCTCAACACATCTAGCCTTTAATTCTTCCTTTGTAAATTCATCTACCAACTTACCATCATTTATTACACCGTAGCAGGTAGCTATCTTAGAAAGTTCCCCTAAAATATGACTTGATATAAGTATTGTTATACCCTTTTCCTTATTTAGCTTTAATATCAGTTCCCTAATTTCTCGAATGCCCGCCGGATCAAGTCCATTTATAGGTTCGTCAAGCATAAGAAACTCAGGATCATCCATCAAAGCTATTGCAATTGCCATTCTCTGCTTCATTCCAAGAGAAAAATTCTTTACTTTTTTCTTACCTGTATTATTTAGTCCTACCAAGCTTAGCATTGATTCAACGGTAGGCTCTGGGTCAAGCCCCAACAAAAGACAATAATGATGTAAATTTTGCTTAGCGGTCAAATTGGGATATACCCCAGGGTTTTCAATCATAGTACCTATTTTTCTTCTTTGTATATCTAGATTATCATTTTCAAACAGTCTAATCTCACCGCTGTTCTTTTTTGCCAATCCTGCAACCAGCCTAATAAAGGTACTCTTTCCGGCACCATTTTTTCCAATAAATCCATAAATCTCTCCTCTTTCGACATTTAAGCTAACCTGATCAACTGCAGCTTTTTTCTTATACTTTTTTGACAAATTAACTGTCTGTAATACATAACTCATTTAATTCCCTCCATATTTTCTTCTAATAGATAAAACATTTGCACCCCTTATGACAAAATATTCGTAGATAAAAAATAAACGCAATATAGATTATACCATATAATTACATTTAATGGTGCCAGGTACCGTGAACAAACTGTAAACAAAATATGAACAAGTCGTGAACATGGTTTTTGTTTGTTCACGACTTGTTCATATTTTGCACATATATTGTTCACGGTACCTGGCACCAAATCCACTTCTTCAATGTTTCTCTGACTGCCCCTTTTCCAGCAATCATTTCCGAGAACATTGCCTCAATCTTTTCACCAAGGCCAACTTCATACAAATCAACTGCAAATATCTTATTATTTGATAGAATTGGCTTTAGTATGCTGGTGTCTATAGATGTATCTCCTAGTTTTACACTCTTTATATATTCTTGTAGCTCGTCTAGCAAGGGATCTGGGCTTGGGGTAAATTCCTTGCCTTGGTCGTCTATTCCCATCAGGTATCTGCACCAACCTGCTATTGTAAGAGGTATTAATGTAAGTTCTGAAGCCTTAAGGGTAGTACTCTCTCTATATGCCTTAATTGTTTCTCCGTAGCGTATGGGTATTTTCTGAGATGTGTCAGTAGCTATACGCTGGGGAGCATCTGGCATAAATGGATTTGGAAGCCGAAGCTCTAGCACTGCCTTTATAAACTCATTTGGATCTAGCACACCGGGATTAACAACCACTGGCATCCCCTCGTCATATCCTATTTTATGAACCAGCTTGCTAAGCTCAGGATCTCGCATCTCCTCCCATATTGTTGTGTAGGATAAGAGACATCCGAATATAGCCAGAGCTGTATGCAAAGGATTTAGACAGGTACAGACCTTCATTTTCTCCACCTTATCTACGGTCTCCCTATCAGTAAATATAAATCCAGCCCTTTCCAGGGGTGGTCTACCATTTGGAAATGCATCTTCAATCACGAGGTATTCTGTCTCCTCTGCATTTACAAATGGTGCTGTATAGGTGTTCTTAGATGTAATAATTAGTTCAGTATCCAAAAATCCGTCAGCTTCCAAAAGCTTCTTAATCTTATCGTCAGGCCTAGGGGTAATCTTATCAATCATACTCCAAGGAAATGCCACCTTATTCCTATCTTTAACATATGTCAAGAACCCTTCTTCCACAAATCCATTCTTAACCCACTGCTGTGCATATGCCTCTACTGCCGCCTTAAGCTTATCACCATTATGGGAACAGTTATCCATACTTACTAAGGAAATGGGAAGCCCTGCACCTGTTCTTCCTATATATCTCTCATAGAGTAATGCTGTGATTTTGCCCATTATGTGCACAGGATTTGTATAGCCCTTCCTAAAATCCTCTGTGACAAATCCCAGGTATTCTCCACTTGAATCCACAAGACTATATCCCTTCTCAGTTATTGTAAAGCTAACTATCTGTAGAGATGGCTTGGTAAATATCTCCTTTAAACGTTCCCATTCATTCTCACGATTTACATCAGCTACTATAGATTCTACGACACTAGCGATAACCTTTTTTTCGATATTTCCATCAGACTTTAAAACCACCAGCAAACTCAAATCATCATAAGGCCTATAAGCCTTATCAATTATCTCATAGTCGAATCCCTCGCAAACAATAACTCCCCTATCGTAGCTTCCATCCTCCAGCATCCTCTGAAGTCCTACTGCAGGAAATCCTCTAAATATATTCCCTGCACCAAAATGAATCCAGCTAGGATTCTCCTTAGTGGTTTTTCTTAAGCTGGCTCTATCATACTTGGGAAGCTCATAGTCCTTCTCTAACCAGGAGGAATTATAATTTATAAGTTTCATCCTTTTCTACCTTTCTCCGCACATAAA
>CAZMYP010000006.1:7621-28517 GCA_964570535.1 uncultured Herbinix sp. | reverse complement strand
AGGAGGAATTATAATTTATAAGTTTCATCCTTTTCTACCTTTCTCCGCACATAAATTCATAATATGCTTTTCATCTGTCTACCTGTTTTTCTCAATTGCTTCCCATAAGCCGTTAAGATATGCTACCCCAAGTGCCCGGTCATATAAACCATAGCCCGGTCTTGCCTGCTCATCCCATATCATTCTTCCGTGGTCAGGGCGTACTAGTCCATCAAAGCCAATATCATATAGTGCCTTCACAATTTCATACATATCGAAGTTACCATCTGAGGACAGGTGGGAGCTTTCATGAAAAACGCCATCCGAATCAAATTTCATGTTTCTTAAGTGAGTAAAATGTATTCTATTACTTATCTTAGGGTTTCTTATAATATCTGGTAGGTTATTCTTTAGGCTGCTGCCTAGAGATCCTGTACATAAGGTAAAACCATTATAAATACTATCATTTAAGGAAGCTATCTCCTCAAGAGCCTCTTCACTTACAACTATTCTCGGAAGTCCAAATACACTCCATGCAGGATCATCAGGATGTAGAGCCATCTTAATCTGATATTTCTCACATACCGGCATAATTGCATCCAAAAAATATTTAAGATTTTCTTTAAGCCTCGCAGCTGTAACATCCTTGTATTTCTCAAACAAATCCATTATTTCATTCTTACGATTAGGTTCCCAGCCAGGCAGAATAAATCCTCCGCTTTCCTTCTCTATCCGTTCAAACATTGTTTCAGGCTTAATATCCTTAATAAGGTTTTCATTATATGCAAGTACATAAGAGCCATCATCCAGCTTCTTAGCAAGTTCTGTCCTTGTCCAATCAAAAATCGGCATAAAATTATAACATACCATATGAACATCTGCTTTTCCCAGATTCTCAAGTGAGATTTTATAATTCTCTATATACTGTTCTCTGGATGACCGGCCAATCTTAATGTCCTCATGAATATTTACACTTTCTATACCAAGAAGCTTTAATCCTGCTGACTCAATTTCATTCTTAAGATCTAATATATCCTCCAAACTCCAAGGTTCACCAGCAGGAATATCATGGAGTGAAGATACCACACCAGTCACTCCTGGTATCTGCTTAATATGCTCAAGCTTAACACTGTCGTGTTTATTTCCAAACCAACGTAATGTCATATCCATAGGCTTACTCCTTTCGCTCATATGTTTTCTTCATACTTGTTCTAATGAATCCTTCTACTTTCTTCATACTTGTTCTAATAAATCCTTCTACCTTTTTCATCCTTCACACCTGATTTACGATAGAAGTAAGTATTAACTCTATCTCGCCATTCCACGGCATTCTCAAGCTGCATATCAAAACGCTCGCTAACCCTCTGATGGACATCCTCAGGTATACTTCCCTGTAATTCTTCCCAGCTTCTCATCATATTCTCAACTTCTTCTACACCTTCAAAATGGGTATCATAAATGTGCTGAATAAGGGTTTTCCCACTTTTTAAAATGTAGTCATATCTTATATAATGGAAGAAGAGCAATAGCTCCTCAGGACAGGTTTCCACCTTCTCATACATGGATGCATTAGGCTCATTATATTGACCCGAAAAGCCCGTTCCCTTCTCAACTGTTCTGTCAACGCCCATTCCATTTCGGTCAGCTCTATGATAAGTTCCCCATCTATCATACTCATAACCATCCACATTTGGGCCATAATGATTATTAGGGTTTACCATCCAGCCAATACCCAAGGGAGAAGTATATTTCTCATATACAAGCCAGGATTTCATAAGTATATCAAATATTGTACTAGTAACCTTCTCATCATGTGAGAAGGTTTGCTTAATCCATTCCTTGGCGATATCCTCAGACTTAAGTTCTGTATCCCAAGACAGCCGCCCAAATCCATATAAATTTGAGGCTACCAGATCATGACCTGTCCAATTAAAATCATTGCCGGTATTTGAAACTGCAGCCATACCACATTTAATCTGATTAAAGGTTCTCCCAGATACTATATCTGCAATTGAAGAGCCTTCCTTTTTGCTATAGGTTTCAAAATCCAGCATCTCCTTCCACTTAGGGATAAGATAGCAAACATCTCTTTGCTGGCCAGTGTACTCCTGAGCTGCCTGAAGTTCAATTATCATATTTGTATTCCTTAATCCACCAAACAGGGGGGATACAGGCTCTCTCACCTGAAAATCCATGGGACCATCCTTTATCTGAAGTATAACATTATCTTCAAATTTACCATCCAGCTGAATAAAATTATCATAGGCTGCCCTTGCCCTGTCAGTCTTATAATCTCTCCAATCTTGAAGGCAATTATATACAAAGCAGCGCCAAATCAATGTGCCACCATAGGGCTTTAAGGCTCTTCCAAGTAGGTTTGCACCATCGGCATGAGTACGACCGTAAGTAAATGGACCTGGCCGGCCTTCGGAATCAGCCTTAATCATAAAACCCCCAAAGTTAGGAATACATTCATATACCCTTTTAATGCAAGTCTTCCACCACTCTTCAACATCCTTATTAAGAGGATCAGACACTTGAAGTCCTCCTACTTCAATAGGAGCCGCAAAGTTTGCACAAATATAAAGCCTTATCCCGTAACCTTCAAATAAATCTGCCATAGCTTTAAGCTTGTCCAAATAGCGATCTGTTACTAATTCTGATGCTGCTCCACGAACATTTACATTATTTATTACCGTGGCATTAATCCCAATAGATGCCATAAGCCTCGCATAATCCCTTGTTCGTTCATCAAATATAATTTCATCCTTTTCAAAAAAGTATGAGTTACCCGAATAGCCTCTTTCAATACTTCCGTCCATATTGTCCCAATGATTAATCATACGAAAATTATTCTTTGGCTTCTGGGTAATATCTAGGCTTCTGATTGTATCTCCTTGGGCAAGCCGACGAATCAAATCAAAACTACCATATAAAATTCCCTGCTCAGACTCTGCTTCAATTTGTAGCTTCTGACCAGTTTGCCTAATAGAATAACCTTCATTGATGTGGGCAAATTTATTTGAGGGATTAAGTCTTAATACAATACCCACATCTAGCTTATTTATTAATTGATCATCTGTAATACTTTCACTTTTCACTTTTATATTAAGTATGCTTTCTATAGCTTTGATCAACTCATTTACTGCATTGTCTACAATAACACTGTTTTTTTTCGTACAGTTATATATAGTAATGTCTGCAAAGATGTCCTTATCTGTGTAGTTTTTAATTGGATTATAGCCTAACCAGCATTGATTATATCTCATATCTTTCCTCCACAGTGATTAGTTTTCTGTATCACAAACCGGAGAAACCTTATAGGGTGTTATTCCGATTTATTGTTTATAATGTAATGTTTTGATTATTGTCTATAATGTAATGTTTTGCTTGGATTTTATAATTTTACTATAGGGTGTCTTACCTGTTAAGAAGATACTTCTTGTATCTGGTTGATTGGTTCCAACAAAAACCTCATATTCACCTTCATGTAATAGCAGTTTTCCCTCATTGTCATAGAGGCCAAAGGCCGAATCCTTTAATTCTATTGATATTTCCTTTTCTTCACCCGACTTCAAATATACCTTCTTAAGTCCCTTGAGCTGCCAATTGGGTGCACCCTCCTGCTTTAGCTTTACATAGACCTGTATAGCCTCAGCTCCTGGCATATCACCAATATTTTTAATGCTAGCAGTACATAATATATTTCTTCCTGCTACAATCTCATCCTGGTCAAGGGCTATATTCTTAAGTTCAAAATCAGTGTATGACAAGCCAAATCCAAAGGGATATAAAGCTTCGTTCTTCATATAGCGATAAGTTCTATCTGCCATATTATAGTCTGTAAAATCCGGTAGTTCCTCAGTAGTACGGTAAAAAGTTACAGGAAGCTTTCCTTCTGGAGAATAATCACCAAAAAGAATTTGTGCAATTGCTCTTCCACCCTGCGCTCCTGGATACCAGGCCTGAACAATAGCGGGGATATGCTCATCAGCCCAAGGTATGCTCAGAGCACTGCCGGACATTAATACAAGTATAACTGGCTTACCACTCTTATGTAGCTCTTTTATTATATCCTCTTGGATACCGGGCAAATTCAGACTATTTTTATCACCACTGGCAAATTCATTTCCTTGATCACCCTCTTCTCCTTCAAGTCCAGGATCAAGACCAAAGCAAGCAATAACTACATCACTCATATCACAGACAATTCTAGCCTCAGACAACCTATCATTCTCAAGACCCAACCCCGAAATAGCATTATTAAATAGATGGCAACCTTCAGAATGGAAAACTCTTATATCTTCTCCTAGATATTCCTTAACTCCTTCCAATATGGTAATATACTCGGAAGCAGTGCCTTCATAGTTTCCTACCAAGGCCTTTCTGTTATTAGCATTAGGCCCAATAACTCCAACCGTCTTTAATTTAGTTTTATCCAAAGGAAGAAGCTTATTCTCATTTTTTAATAATACAATAGTTTTCTTGGAAGTCTCTAGATTTAATTTCAAATGCTCCTTAGTATCTACCTGTTCATAGCCTATCTTGTTAAAGGGTACTTTATCAGGATTATCAAATAAACCAAGCTTCATCCTTGTAGTAACCAGCCTTGTTACAGCCTCATCAATAGTCTTCTCCTCAACTAACCCATCTCTTACTGCAAACAGTAAATTGCCAAACAAATTTCCGCAGTTTAGATCACATCCATTATTCATTGCCAGTGCAACAGATTCAACCGCTGTTGAAGTCACCTTGTGATACTCATGGAAATCCTTAACCGCCCAGCAATCAGAAACCACATGACCCTTAAAGCCCCAATCATCCCTAAGAATATCCTTCAATAAGGTTTTACTTCCACAGCAAGGTTCCCCATTGGTACGATTATATGCACCCATAACAGCCTCAACGTCTGCTTCCTGCACACAAGCCTTGAAAGCAGGCAAATAAGTTTCATATAAATCCTGTGTAGAGCACTCTGCATTAAAGCTATGCCTTATATCCTCTGGCCCTGAATGAACTGCAAAATGCTTTGCACATGCTGCAGCCTTCATATACTTATCATCATTCCCTTGAATACCCTTGATAAATCTAACACCCAGCCTGGAGCTTAGGTATGGGTCTTCACCATATGTTTCATGACCTCTTCCCCATCTTGGGTCACGAAAAATATTAACGTTTGGTGACCAGAAGGTTAATCCCTTATAAATATCATAATCCCCATACTTTTGCTGAGCATTAAATTTTGCTCTACCTTCAGTGGAAATAGTTTCTGCAACTTCCTCCAACAAATCTTCGTCAAAGCTTGCACCAAGACCTATTGCCTGAGGAAATACCGTTGCCACGCCTGCACGGGCTACGCCGTGAAGAGCCTCATTCCACCAATTGTAGGCCTTTAAATCAAGCCTTTCAATGGCAGGAGCAGTGTGAAGTGTCTGAAACACCTTTTCTTCTAAAGTCATCCTTGAGACCAGATCTTTTGCCCTATCTTCAAAGCTCAGTGCTTCATCTAAGTATTCTCTATAATCCTTCATTATCTTCCTCCTGTTATCTATTAATAGTACATTAAGTTTTTAGTAACTTCTTTTACAGCTTATTAGTATATCTACTAAACATTATATCATCTAATAGAGCTGTAACCTACTAATAATTACTGCCTTGTGTAAAATCTACTAGCAATAAAATAAGTTTATCCCGTTTCTTGCTTTTATGCCTATCATTACTTGCTATTGGACTATCATCTTTTGCTAACCTACGAATTGCATTACCATAATAAGAATTAATTATTAACTTTGGTCTTCTTTCTTAAATAGGGTTTACATCTTTTATTAAATATATTAAAATAACTCCAAGAATAGCAATATTTACGTAGTGTTTTGCCCAAAACAAAGCAATATTTAAACAGTGCAACCTTAATTCTTAATAGATTCAGTTAGTTTCAATGAAAGGAAAACATTATAATGCGAATTTTAGATGGTGTTTTTGAAAAGGTAGATTATAAGGATAATTCACCAATACTTCTTCATATTAATAATAGCAGCGTCAGCTATTCACCCCATTGGCATACGGCCGTGGAAATTATTATGCCAATTAATAATGCCTATAATGTTGTAATAGGTAAAACTACATATAATATACAGGAAAAAGATATTCTAATTATTCCCCCAGGAGAGCTTCATGAGCTTGTTGCTCCAAATGATGGATCAAGGTTGATTCTATTATTCGACTATTCACTAATAAGCAGTCTTAAGAGTATAACGAATGTTTATACAGTGCTTAATCAACCAAGGTTTATAACCATACATAATGCACCCGATACTTATAGTGAACTCACAAAGATATTTAATGAGATTTCATATGAATATAATAGTGATAATACCCTTAGAGAAGCTGCTCTCTATTCCTTAATTATTAAGATGTTTGTTGTTATGGGTCGTAAATATATGAATACTGAGAATATTTTCCCCGACGTGAAAATAAGCAAGCAAAAGGAATATATTGAGAAATTCAACCTTATATTTGATTATATAAATGAGAATTTTATGGAGGAAATCTCCCTTGATACCATAGCAGACGTGGTTGGTTTTAGTAAATTCCACTTTTCCAGACTCTTCAAGCAGTTTACAGATATGTCCTTTTACGATTATTTAAATCAAAGGCGTGTCAAGGAAGCAGAAAAACTCTTACTAAATCCCAGTCTTTCTATTACAGAAGTAGCTATGCGCTCTGGCTTTTCAAGCATTTCCACCTTTAACCGCGTATTTAAGATTTTTAAAGAATGTACTCCTTCAGAGTTCAAGAACCTATATCAACAGCGAAATATAATAAAACATAGTATACATATGCTAAATTCAAGTGAAACCTAGATACATATTAAGGCTACACTTTTTCATAAAAAGGTTATATTAAAGATAAGATAGAGGCTCTTTCAAGATAGCGTCAGGATATTAGCTCCTGTGCCTTATTTTGAAACAGCCTCTTTTTATTAATCAATTAAATGTTTTTATAAGAAATCCAATCAAAATCTACATAATTCGTACTTTCAACACCATTGGATGAGCAATATAAGCCTAATGTATTACCTACAAATCCCCCGGCTACATCTGTACTTAGTATTCTTGCGTCCACATTAGTCTTTAATATGTGATATTCATTTCCATCAAGGCTATAGGAGAAGGTCAAATCCTGAATATCTGCAGCAATGCGAAGGCTTATCTGTCCTTTAGGTTCATTCTGTTTCCCAACTGTAGCCTCTGCCAGAACCTCTTCATTCTTGTTCTTACACCTAATCAAACGCATTACCTTGAGGCCATCCTTTAAGATCATAACAAATCGATAGTGGAATTCATTGCTTTGTAATATCACGATTCCAGCCTCTTCAGTATCAACCAAGGGCTCATACTCCATCATTGCCTCAAATATAAAGCTTATACCAGTCTGGCGAATACCTAGGTAGCTTGGGCTAACAAGCTCTGTTAGCTGTTCTGGGGTCAGCTTCATTCTTAAGTATCCCTCTCTAGCCTGTAGGCTATAGGATGATACCTTTGGATTTCTTAAATAAATAAAATGTAGGGGTAAGCTGTCCCCGTCAAAATCCTCCCTCTCAGGTATAGGCTCTACAGGTGTGACTGGAAGGTCAGGAACTTTTACAGTGGATTCTAATAGTCCAATTCCTCTGTTAATTAGGGGCCATCCATCCTCCCACTCTAGAGGTACAAGGAAGGTCTCTCTTCCAAGGTTCCTATAATAGCCTCCGTAGGTACGAGAAGCAAGAACTACCATATACCATTCACCATTCTGGGTTTCAACCAAATCACCATGTCCTACATTTACAATGGGATAATCTAGGCCAAGATGTCTATGGGTTAGTATTGGGTTGCAATTATATCCCTTAAAGGGCTCTGTTATACAGTCTGAGGATGCTACAGTAACAGCATGAGCATGGGCTGTTCCCGCCTCGGCAATCATAAGATAATATCTTCCATCCTTTTTATAAATATGAGGTGCCTCTGGCCAAACTACATTTCTAAGGGCCCCATGCCATATTGCGTAGGACTCACCTACTAGCTTCATATTATTAATATCTATTTCCTGTAGCCAGACCTCATTGTCTCCGTAATATCTTTCACCTTCCCTGCGACCTTTGGTCCCTGTATAATAACATCGACCATCATCGTCAAAGAATAGGGAGGGGTCTATGCCTCCTGCTCCCTCAATAAAATATGGATTTGACCATGGACCTGCAGGGTCCTCAGCCTTAACGATGAAATTACCACCGTTTGTAACATTTGTGGTTATCATATAGAAGGTTCCATCATAATATCGAATTGTTGGAGCAAATATTCCTCCTGAATGGCCTGCTCCTATTAAATAAATCTGTTCCTCACGATCCAATATATTCCCTATCTGCTTCCAATTAACCAGGTCCTTACTGTGAAAAATTGGAACCCCAGGGAAATATGCAAATGTAGATGTCACCAAATAATAATCCTCTCCCACCCTACATATAGACGGGTCAGGATAAAATCCTGGTAGTATGGGGTTACTAGTCCTCTTCTCCATATTAATTTCCTCCATTCTTTACTTATAAAGATTATACTATCATGCCATATATAAAAACTCCAGCATAAAAATTGGAACAATTTGAACAATAGAAGCTCATTGTCATTTACAAATTACTACATGCATGATAAAATCAGACCTACCATACAAATTAAGTATCATTAATTACTATAAAAGGCAACTTTTTTATTGATATCTTAAATTAACTATTATAAAGGAGGTTATTTATGTTTGAAAATCTTGTATCGTTAGATAATATAAGCTATATATTGGTATTTCTTGAAGGATTGTTATCCTTTTTGTCCCCCTGTGTGATTCCTCTGATTCCTATATATATGAGCTATTTGGCTGGAAATGCCATGGAAAAGGACGAGGAGGGCAAAATA
Source organism: uncultured Herbinix sp. (assembly GCA_964570535.1). Taxonomy (GTDB): domain Bacteria; phylum Bacillota; class Clostridia; order Lachnospirales; family Lachnospiraceae; genus Mobilitalea. Next base: position 19,593 of record CAZMYP010000006.1, on the reverse strand, counting down.
TCATACAAACGAGCAACTGTATTTTTTCATACAGTGTTTTTTGTATTAGGCGTTTCTTTTGCTTTCTTCCTTTTGGGAATGGCCTTTACGACCTTGGGAACTTTCTTTAATAAAAACCAACTGCTTTTTACTCGGATTGGAGGAATAGTAATAACAATTCTTGGACTTTACCAGATTGGTTTATTAGATTTTAAATTCCTAAAAAAAGAGCGTAAATTCCATTTTAAATTTGGAAAGGGTAAGATGAATCCAGTGGTTGCCTTCTTTATGGGCTTTACCTTTAGCTTTGCATGGACTCCCTGTGTTGGACCTGCCCTGTCCTCAGTTATGATATTAGCCTCCAGTGCCAAAAGCACCTGGGTTGGCAATCTATTAGTTTTACTATATGCTATTGGATTTATAATTCCTTTTCTTCTACTGGGATTATTTACTACTGAGGTTCTTAACTTTCTAAAATCAAAACAAAAACTACTGAAATATACAGTTAAAATTGGAGGACTTATTCTAATTATAATAGGTGTTATGACTTTTACTGGTTGGATGAATGGGATATCTAAATATCTAAACAAAATATCACAACCCTTGGGTTCCAATCAGGAACAGCAAATTGATGATGCTGAAATTATAGACAAGGAGCAAGATATTGTCCCAAGTGAAGCAAATGAAGCAGATAATGTTATTAATGAAACAGATGAACAAAAAGTTGAAGCTGATCTTTCCAATGAGGAGGATGAGCCTGGAAGCTCTACCAATGAGCAGCCTGATAAGACCCAAAAAGAGATATTCCCTGCTATTGATTTTACATTGACTGACCAATACGGAAATATGCATACTCTATCAGACTATAAGGGTAAGGTGGTCTTCTTGAATTTTTGGGCTACCTGGTGTCCACCCTGTAAAAAGGAAATGCCTGATATTGAGAGCATTTACACTAAATACGGAGAAAATAAAGAGGATGTAATTATTCTTGGAGTTGCCAATCCATCCAGTGATAAATATCCAAATAATCAAGATGTATCAAAGGAGGATATAACCGCCTTTCTGGATAATAATGGATATACCTTCCCAGTAGTCTTTGATGAAACTGGGGATTTACTAAGAGAGTATTTTATATCAGCATTTCCAACAACCTTCCTAATTGATACCGATGGAAATATCCATGGATATGTTGCTTCAATGCTAACTCAGGATATGATGGATAGTGTAATTAAGCAAACACAAGATTCAACCAAATAATCAGCCCTATATCCTTATCACCTCACTAATTTAGGATAATATCTAAAATATTTATGCCTTCATTTGGATAATTTAATTATTTTGGAAAACACTATGGTAGGAGGTGATAAACATGATAACAAATATAACATTATCAACAAAAGAAAAATATCTTCTTCAGGATCAAAAAACTCATGAAGAGCAATGTGTCCTAAAATACCAGAACTACACTAATTTAGCAGTGGATACTGAACTAAAATCCATATTTAAAAGCAACGGCCAAAAGGAAAGTGAACATTTACAGACCATTAATCAATTACTAAATGGACAGGTTCCATCCATGTCAGGTCAGGGAAGCTCTACTTCAAACCAGCAAAACCAAGAGCAAAGAAATCCCATGTCCTCATCACAAGAAACCAATACGCAGCAATCAAGTAATATGACCTTTAAAGCTACTGACAAGGATATGTGTATTGATATGCTAAGCACTGAAAAGTACGTTTCAGGAACCTATGACACTGCTATCTTTGAATTTAAAGATGCTAAAGTCCGGGATGTGCTTAATCACATTCAAAAGGAAGAGCAAAAACACGGAGAAGCTATATTTGCATATATGCATAGTAAGGGCATGTATTCAGCTCAGTAAAACTTTTTTAACAATAACTCCTTCTTTTTGCTACTATAAATCCTTATGTTTAGTATCATTCGATTGTCCTTTTCCTAAAATGTACTATTTTAAGATAAAATCTTCCTCTAGACTATAAAATTAAAAAGTAGTATCATATAATAACATTTTGACTTATGAAATTATTGGAGGATAACATTAATGAAGAAAATTATTGTATTATTAGGATGTTTAACATTAGTTATGACTATGTTAACAGCATGTAGCCCTAAGGGCTTGAAAACAGGTCTTGCAGTTATTACAAATGCAGGAAGTTCCAAAGAAGCAACTGAAGAAAAAGAAGGCGTTACTCAAGTAGATTCAACAGCCGTTGCAGTTCTTGTAGATGACAAAGGCATCATCAAAAACATTGCTATTGATGTAGTTCAAACCAAGTTTAACTTCTCCCTTACTGGAGAAATAACTTCTGACTTAAGCCAGCAGTTTGTAGGCAAAAAGGAGCTTGGAGATGATTATGGCATGTTAAAGGCTTCTCCTATTGGTAAGGAATGGTATGAGCAGGCTGAGGCTCTTGAAAAGTATGTTACAGGAAAGACTCTTGCAGAAGTAAAGGGCATTGCAGTTGAGAACGGTTACCCTACTGACGAAGACTTAACTAGCTCTGTTACAATGAATATCGCTAGCATTATATCTGCTATTGAAAAAGCTGTTAATAACGCAGAAGACTTAGGCGCAAAAGCCGGTGATCAATTAGGTCTTGGAATTATTTCCGCTTCTGGAAAGAGTACCAAGAGTGCTTCCGCTGATGGAGATGGTACTACACAGGCTTATACTCATTATGGAGCAATCTCCTTTGATAAGAATGGCAAGGTTACAAGCAGTATTCTTGATGCTTCTCAGACCAATGTATCCTTTAGTACTGAGGGTAAGCTCACCTCTGATTTAGCTGATGATTTTAAGACTAAGCTTGAGCTTGGTGCAGATTATGGTATGACAAAGGCTTCTCCTATTGGCAAGGAATGGTTTGAGCAATCAGAAGCATTCTCCAACTATATTAAGGGTAAGAAGGTTGCTGACATAACAGGCATTTCATTAGAAGATGGCGTAGCTACTGAAAAGGATCTTGAAAGCTCTGTTACAATTACTGTAACTGATTTCTTAACAGTTATAGAAAAAGCAGGTGCAGCAGCAAAATAGTAATTTGACAAAAATTATTTACAAGGGGTTGCAAAAAACACTTTGCAACCCCTTGTTTTTCTGTTACTCTACAGATATATATTAAACATATAGCAAATATTCTACAGGAGAAAAATATGAAAAAGTCTATATTTACTTTTCTATTAATAATATCAGTTTTTTTTACTTCCTCATGTGACCGTGCACTCAAAAAGTATGATGGCAGTTTTCTATTCTTATTCAATACAGTTACAGAAATTGTAGCTTATACCAAGGATGAAGAAGAATTCAGAGAACTGGCTAGCTTTGTACATGATGAGCTTGAAAAATATCATCAGCTTTATGATAAATACAACCTATATAATGGAGTAAATAACATTAAGACCATTAATGATAATGCCGGTAAAGAGCCGGTAAAGGTGGATCAAAAAGTTATTGATTTACTTATTTATTCCATTAATGCATATGAGTTCTCTCAAGGTACAGTAAATGTCGGTATGGGTTCTGTATTAGAAATCTGGCATGATTACCGTACAAATGGAATAGATGATCCCTTGAATGCCTCTCTTCCACCCATGGAAGTATTAAGGGAGGCCAACAATCACACTAGCCTTGATAGGTTAATTATTGATGAAACCAATTCAACTGTCTTCATACAGGATAAGGATATGAGCCTGGATGTTGGTGCCATTGCTAAGGGATATGCAACTGAGCAGGTTGTTAAGTCGGCTATCAATAATGGATATACTGACTTTTTATTAAGTGTTGGTGGAAATGTCAGGGCAGTTGGAGGAAAGGGTGAGGAGAGGGTCCCCTGGAACGTGGGTATACAAAATCCGGATAAGGAATCAGAGCAATATAGTCTCTTTGCCCTTGCTCTTAAGGATTTATCCTTAGTCGCCAGTGGAAACTATGAAAGATATTACACAGTAGATGGTAAGGTCTATCACCATATTATTGATCCAAGCACCCTGATGCCTGCAGAATATTATGCTGCTGTATCTATAATTTGCGAGGATTCTGGGATGGCCGATGTGCTTTCCACAGCGATTTATAATATGCCCTATGAAGAGGGTCTTAATCTTATAGAAAGCTTAGATGATACAGAGGCCTTGTGGATTTATCACGATGGCTCCATGATGTCCAGCAGTGGTTTTGATGCTTTAAAATCAACAACAAAATAGTATCAGGACATGCAAGCTCCTGATACTATTTTGAAATATCCTCTAATTTATAAATCCTTAATCCAACAGCGTCTACGCTTATGCTGTTGGGCATCATAATGCTTCCACAATGATTGTACTTGACTATTTGTTTCTAGTTCAGGACCTGTTTCAGCATATTTTATATTATTCTTCCTGGCTGATTCAGTCATAGAATTTAGTAAAATTGCAGTAAGTCCCTTGTTTTGCATTCTAGGTAATACTCCAACCAGATACAAATCCAATACATCAGCAGGTTTATATGGGACCCTAAGAAATCTATACCAGCCAAAAGGAAAAAGTCGTCCCTTACTTTTCTTTACAGCCTCGTTCATGGAGGGCAAAGCAAGTCCAAATCCAACTAGCTCACCATCCTTATCCTCAATAAGCTTTACATAGTCTGTATTTATCATCAATATAAACTGATGATAGTAATTCATTATCTGTTCTTGGGTCAATTCTACAGTTCCATATAGATTCTCATATGCCACATTAAGCAGGTTGAAAATCTTAGGAATATATGGCTTGATTTCCTTTCTTGATTTAGGCTGGATAAGTTCTAGCTTATACTTTTTAAGAACTAACCTAGATAACTCATTTAATTTCTCGTTAGGCTCCTCGGGGAGCTTTATCAAGAATTCAACCCAATCAATATCCTTTATATACCCATAGTTCTCCAAATGCTTTATATAGTATGGGTGGTTATATATGGTTATAAACATCCCTGGCCTGTCAAACCCCTCAACAAGCATTCCCTGTTGGTCCATATCACAAAAGCCAATGGGTCCATGTATCTCAGCCAGTCCCTCACTTCGTCCCCAATCCTCAACTGCCTTAAATAATGCCTCTGACACTTTATAGTCATCTATAAAGTCTGCTCTTGAGAACCTTATACGCCTTGTATCCCACTTAGCATTTGCTGCATCATTAATTATACCTGCAATTCTTCCAACACACTTACCATCTCTATAGGCAAGAAATTGCTTAGCTCTGCAATACTCATAAGCAGGATTTTTATTAGGAAGAAAATTGTTGTATTCATCAGACACAAGATCCGTTATAGCCTCTGGTACATTCTTGTACATATTACTATGAAAAGACGCAAATATCCTACGCTCCCTATTAGTTGATACCTCTTTTATCTCTATCATACATTTCACCCCTGTTTTAAAATGTATTTCGGTTAATAGCTTCCTCTTACATTTTAAAGTAATATGGAGGATAGTGCAAGAAAAAAGGACTAATTAATACAATTTGTAGCAAGGGTTACCCATGAATAATTCCTTTTACACTTTCGTTTATTCTTTTTGCTACATAAGGGTTGTTCATTGTATATAAGTGGATTCCATCCACCCCCTGAGAAACCAGATCAACTATCTGATCTACAGCATATGCTATCCCCGCCTCCTTAATAGCCTCGGGAGAATGCTCGAATCTCTGCATCATTTTTGTGAATTTAGGGGGAAGACTAGCTCCACATAGGGTTACCATACGTTCAATCTGGGCCTTATTTATAACAGGCATAATCCCCGCTTGAATAGGAACATTAATTCCTTTATTTCTTGCCTTATCTAAGAAATTGTAAAAATAGCTATTATCAAAGAAAAGCTGAGATATTAAATGCTGTGCTCCTGCCTCTACCTTTTGTTTTAAATACTCAATATCCTCATCTAGATCCTTTGCTTCCACATGAGCTTCCGGGTAACAGGCAGCTGATATGTAAAATCCACCTTTGTTGTTAATATACTCCACAAGCTCACTGGCATAGGTAAATTCCTTTTTAGGAGTAATATCTGGAACCATATCTCCCCTTAGTGCAAGTATATTATTAATTCCATTATCCTTTAAATTATCAAGGATATACTCAATCTCCTGCCTAGTATAATTAACGCAGGTTAAATGTGCCAAGGGCGTAATCCCATATTTATGCATAATAGTGGAGGCTATATCGCAGGTGGAAGTATCCCCTGCATTTCCCCCTGCCCCATATGTGACACTTATAAAATCGGGCTTTGTATCCTTCAAACCATCTAAGGTCCTGTAAATTGTATCTATAGAGCTTGTTTTTTTCGGTGGGAATACCTCAAGGGAAAATACTGCTCTGCCTTGTTTAAATAAAGATGCTATCTCCATATAATAACTCCTTTCAAATCAAATAAAACTTAGCTTAACTTTTACTAATTTTAGCCCCTAGGCAAAATCCTGTCAAGCGCATCTTCTAAAATCATGAGATGCTTTTGTTGTGTTAACTATTTATTAGCTATATTTAAATTATGGTACACTTTTTTATAAAAAGGTTATATTATAGATAAGGATGAATCTTTACTTGATGGATGATTTGCGTTATACTGATGACTAAAACAAATATACATACACATCTATATAGGAAGAATAAGAAAGTGAGGAGTCATAATGAAGGTAGTTGTATTAGCAGGGGGAACCAGCTCAGAGCGAGACGTATCCCTTTCTACCGGGACGATGATTTATAGAGCTTTAAAAAGCAAAGGACACCAAGCAGTGCTTTTAGATGTATACCTTGGGTACGAAGGAGATATCACTAATATATTTGATAAAGATACAGATTGGACATCCGGTATAGGCAGTGTTGGAGAAGATCATCCGGATATCAACCAGATAAAATCACTAAGAAAGGGTAATCCTGACCATTTCTTCGGACCAGAAGTACTTAATATCTGTGAGCAATCTGACATTGTATTTCTTGCCCTCCATGGTGAGAACGGTGAGGACGGAAAGGTTCAGGCTGCCTTTGATTTGTTAGGAATAAAATATACAGGTACTGATTATGCCAGCAGCTCAATTGCTATGGATAAGGCTGTTTCTAAGGAGCTATTTGCTTATTATAATATTCCTACCCCCATGGGTATTCATGTGAGAAAAGGAGAATCATTTACCTGGGACCATTATCCCTGTGTTGTTAAAGTGAATAATGGTGGCTCTAGTGTCGGAGTATCAATTGTACAATCAGCTGACCATATGGACACTGCCATGAAAAATGCTCTTACCTATGGTAATGAGGTTGTGATTGAGGAATATATCAAGGGAAGGGAGTTTTCCGTTGCAGTAATTAGTGGAAAGGCTTTACCAGTTATTGAGATTGCTCCCATTAGTGGCTTTTATGATTATAAGAATAAGTATCAGGCAGGAAGCGCCATTGAAACCTGTCCTGCAGAACTAAGCCTTACTATTTCTACAAAAATGAAGAAAATTGCGGAGAAAGTATTCCATGCCCTTAGATTAAAGACTTACTCAAGGATTGATTTTTTATTAGATGATAATAATGAAATATATTGTCTTGAGGCAAATACCCTTCCAGGAATGACTCCCACCTCTTTACTACCACAGGAGGCAAAGGCTGTGGGAATTGATTTCGACAACCTCTGCCAGCTTATAATTGATATTTCACTAGATAAATATAGTAAATGAATATAAAATATGAGGAAGTCTTTATGAAGAATATGACCTTAATAAATATTGCAAAAGCCTGTAATGGTAAGCTATATTCCAGTAACAGAGACAGTGAGCTTTGTGCAAAGGGTGTTGTTATAGATTCCCGACTTGTGAATAAAGATTATGTTTTTATTGCCTCCAAGGGGGAACAGGTGGATGGCCATGATTTTATTAATGGAGCCATCACTAAGGGGGCACTGGCTCTTGTCTGCGAAAGGCCTCCATCGGGAATGGATATTCCTTATATACTTGTTGAAGATAGTTTACTTGCTTTAAAAGGCATTGCAACCTGGTATCGTACACAACTGAGCATTCCCCTTATAGGAATTACAGGTAGTGTTGGAAAGACCAGTACTAAGGAATTCATAAGTAGTGTACTGTCTCAAAAATACCGGGTGCTTAAAACTGAAGGTAATTATAATAACGAAATCGGACTTCCCCTTACCATATTGAATATTAGAAGTTACCATGAGGTAGCGGTTCTGGAAATGGGAATTAGTGATTTCAATGAAATGCATCGCTTAAGTGAAATTGCCAAGCCTGATTACTGTATACTTACCAATATTGGACAATGCCATTTAGAAAACCTTGGTTCACGTAGTGGGATTCTTAAGGCAAAGACAGAGATATTTGATTTTATGAACGAAAATGGCAGTGTAGTTATTAATGGAGATGATGATATGCTCTCAACCCTCCATATAGTCAAAAACAAGAGACCCATTAGCTTTGGATTAAGCTCAAACAACGACATCTACTGTGATAATATAAGCTCTAATGGTCTTATGGGTAGTTCCTGTAATATACATATTGGAAATAATAAAATATCAGTAAATATACCCATGCCTGGTGCCCATATGATATTAAATGCATTAGCTGCTGCCACCGTAGGATCCCTGCTTGGCTTAGGCGGCAAGGAAATAAAGCAGGGTATAGAGCAGATACAGTCACTAAGTGGCCGAAACAATATTATCCGCCACCATAACTGGCTAGTAATTGATGATTGCTATAATGCCAATCCTGTATCAATGAAGGCTGCACTAGATCTATTAGCGATGGCAGACACACGAAAGGTTGCTATCCTAGGAGATATGGGCGAGTTAGGTGCCACCGAAGAAGAATTACATAAAGAAATTGGTATCTATGCCGCATTAAGGGATATTGATATAATACTCTGTGTTGGGAAGCTATCCATACATATGTATCAGGGGGCTCTTGAAGTCCTGTCCTCTCAAAATGTTACCCCAGAGAATGCACCTGAAGATATCTCTAAAAGCTTGTTCTACTTTGAAACAAAGGAGAACTTGATTAATAGCCTCCCTGCTATATTGCATAAGGATGATTCTATCTTAGTAAAGGCATCACATTTTATGGGCTTTGACAAAATAGTAAGCAGATTATTGAATGAAGTTATATCTAATTAGGTGTATTATCTCACTTTGTTCCATACAAAATCGGCACCAGTAATCTTCAGCATCCTTTTAAATCACATAAATGATGTTGGAGATTACCAGTGCCTTTTAATTGTCTTAATGAAAGCTTCTTTAGTTGATAATATTAATATTTTTCATAATGGATTCTATCAGGATCAAAACGATCCACCGGATTATTGTCTAATCCTTCATCTGGATAGCCAATTGGAATTACGCAAAATGGTCTTAACTTGCTCTTTAATCCAAATAGATTACTAATCAGTTCCATCCTATCTTTCATAGGGGCAACACCTAGCCATACTCCTCCAAGTCCTAGATAAGTAGCTTCCAGCAAAATATTTTGAGTTGCTACTGCCATATCCTGCTCCCAATGATGCTGCAGCCTCATTCTGTCTTCATTTCCCAAAAGCACTATAGCTAATGGAGCATCTGCTACCATCTTTGAATATGAACTAATTTCCGCAATCTTTTCAAGAATTGCTTTTTCCCTTACAACAATAAACTCCCATGGCTGCTGGTTGGCTGCAGAAGGTGCCTGCATAGCTGCCCTTAAAAGCTTTTCTATCTTCTCTTGTTCCACTACTTGCTCTTTATATCTACGAATACTTTTTCTTTTAAAAATTACATCCATATATGGTTCCTCCTTAACAGTGTATAAAATACTATATCTCTTATTATACCCGAGTTTATTGTTATTGCAAACAACTGATTAAGCTTATAAAAAAATGATTATCAAATAAGATGATTTTATATTAATAAATTTAATAGATATAGGCATACTAGTAGTAAATATTATTTATGTAAAGGGGTATTTATATGAGTAAATTACTATATATTACTGTTAATTCTAAACCCGAAAATCTATCCTCTAGCAAAACCATAGGAAGAGCCTTTATTAATAGATTCGTTGAAAAACATCCCGAATTTACAATTGATGAATTGGATTTATATAAGGATCATATACCAAGACTAGAGTATCAATACTTTCAACAAAGAAATTGCATTATCAATGAGGATGCTACAAAGGATTTACCCGAAAAGGAACAAAAAGAGGTACAAAGAATAGTAGAGCTGTGCAATCAGTTCGTAAGTGCAGATGTATATGTAATCGCCTCTCCTATGTGGAGCTTATCCTTCCCAGCTCCTCTAAAGGAATATTTGGATTGTATAGTACAAGAAAATAGGACTATAACATTTCCCGAAAAAGGCGATAAGCCTCAAGGGCTATTAAATGATAAGCCTAGGACTGTAGTTTATATACAGTCCTCCGGCGCAAATATAGCTTGGGTAATGCGGCCTATGCTTAACAAGGGGCTTAATTATATTGAGGATATTTTGAAATCAATGGGTATCAATAATTTTGAGCGACTTTTAGTGGATGGAACTGGTACTAGTGACTATGAAAGAATAGAAGCTATGGAAAGAGCCATGGGAAAAATCAATGAAGTTATTGATAAGGTTGAAGTTAGAGAAGCAACGCTTATATAATAGGACAAGCTTTCCCATTATATAGAAAAACCGAGACTGTACCATAAAATATACTTTATGGACACAGTCTCGGTTTTTAAATAATTATTATCTATTGTTAATCTACAATTGACATTCTGATAGCCACCACATCTTGCCTGTGGCTGGCTGATAATTAAATCCTCTACTCCACATATAGGCATTAATGGTCTGCTGCTAAGTTTGCATTATAACCCAATGAGAATTCAAGAATATCCATAGGTTGACATCATCTATTTTTTATATTTTTTTTCTAAATTACACATCCAATAGCCTAACCCCACTCCAGCCACAAATAATCCTAAGCAAGCTAAAACACCCAAGCTCAAATAGTTAAAATCATGGGGTATTATCATAACAGTGGAAGCAAAGACAACTCCCATTATAATGTGGAAAAAACCTGCATATGCTGTATTAATAATATAATCTATGAGCTTGGAAAGCAACAATACTGTAAGAATGGCTCCTATTACAATAGGAATTATTATCATAAAATCCAAATTCTTAATACCGTCTGACATGTCCTTATACATTCCCAGGTAAACAAGAAAGTTGGAAGGACTAAGTCCTGGAATAATCACACCAAGGCCGATGAATGAACCTGCCAGTGCCCATGTGAAAAGATTCTTAGGAATATCACCACCAAGAAGTTGTTCACCGTAAAGCATAAATCCTAGGCTTAAAATAAATCCAATAACTAGTATTACAATGTGCTTTCCCTGTCGCCCTTTTTTTCCTGCCTGTTGCCAAAGAGCTGGAACTGTCCCTATAATACATCCCACGAAGAACCAGAGTATCTGCGTTTCATATGCTCCCAGGAAAAAACTGACAACAAATGAGAATAAAAACACACCTGTAATTCCACCAAATCCAATGGGAATCAAATAGATTACGTTCTCTTTGAAATCTCTTGTAATATGTGCCAAGAAGGTAATAATCCGCTCATATACTCCAAATACTGCAGCCAAAGCTCCACCACTTACACCTGGTAGAATAAAACCAGAACCAATAAATATTCCCTTAACGAATCTCAAAATCCAATCAACCATTATGATTACTCCTCTATGTTTTATGTTCTATATCTAATATATATGGAACTCTTATCTGTTATTATACAATGCTTGTGACCTTTTCATCAATAGTCTCTTCCCTTGTTTTCTACATAATGCTGTCTTTAATTTTTGCTGCTCTGTTATTCTGCTGAATCTCTCCTGACTTTTCTATAACTTTTATTTATTTTATCAATATTTCATCAATATTTTATTAATATATTTTTTAATAAATTGTTGATTTTACAAGTTAATCATGTATAATTATAGTAGGGAAAATTTGAAACTTCCACTTTATTAT
>CAZMYP010000006.1:3938-7521 GCA_964570535.1 uncultured Herbinix sp. | reverse complement strand
CAAGTTAATCATGTATAATTATAGTAGGGAAAATTTGAAACTTCCACTTTATTATTAATTATCGTAACCCTTATAGTCGATAATAATAACACTATTAAGAAAAGAGGTAAATGAATTATGGCTAAAATCGATTTAAGCAAGTACGGAATTTCTGGAACAACAGAAATTGTTTATAACCCTTCATATGAGCAGTTGTTTGAAGAAGAAACAAAATCTGATCTCGAGGGCTTCGAAAAGGGACAAGTAAGTGAGCTTGGTGCAGTTAACGTAATGACAGGTATATATACAGGTCGTTCACCTAAAGACAAGTTTATAGTATTTGATGAGACCTCTAAGGATACTGTATGGTGGACTTCTGATGAGTTCAAGAACGATAACAAACCCGCCTCTCAGGAAGCTTGGGATGCAGTAAAAGAAATTGCAATTAAAGAGCTTTCTAATAAGAGACTATTTGTAGTAGATGCATTTTGTGGTGCAAATAAAGATACATGTATGTCAATTCGTTTTATTGTTGAAGTAGCTTGGCAGGCTCACTTTGTTAAAAATATGTTTATTCAGCCTACAGCAGAAGAGCTTGAAAACTTCGAGCCTGATTTTATTGTTTATAATGCTTCTAAGTCTAGAGTCGAAAATTATAAAGAGTTAGGACTAAACTCTGAAACAGCAGTACTCTTCAATCTTACAAGTCGCGAGCAGGTTATTGTAAATTCATGGTATGGTGGAGAAATGAAGAAGGGTATGTTCTCCATGATGAATTACTATCTTCCACTTAAGGGTATTGCATCTATGCATTGCTCTGCAAACACAGATTTAGATGGTGAAAATACAGCAATATTCTTTGGCCTTTCAGGTACTGGTAAAACAACACTTTCTACAGATCCTAAGCGTCTTCTTATTGGTGATGACGAGCATGGTTGGGATGATAACGGTGTCTTCAATTTTGAGGGTGGATGCTACGCTAAGGTAATTAACCTAGACAAAGAATCCGAGCCAGATATTTATAATGCTATTAAACGTAACTCTCTTCTTGAAAATGTAACATTAGATAAGGATGGAAAGATTGATTTTGATGACAAGAGTGTAACAGAAAACACTCGTGTATCTTATCCAATTGATTTTATTGAAAAAATCGTTGTTCACGCGCCGGACAAGTCCAGCGGAAAACGGTTTCTTCTCCTCCTGCTGCCAAGCACGTAATCTTCCTATCAGCAGATGCTTTCGGCGTTCTTCCACCAGTTTCTATTCTTACACCTGAGCAGACACAATACTATTTCCTATCTGGTTTCACTGCTAAACTTGCTGGTACAGAACGTGGCATTACAGAGCCTACACCTACCTTCTCTGCTTGCTTTGGCCAGGCTTTTCTTGAGCTTCATCCTACAAAGTATGGTGAAGAGCTTGTTAAGAAAATGGAAAAGAACGGATCCAAGGCTTTCCTTGTAAATACCGGATGGAACGGCACAGGAAAACGTATTTCAATAAAGGATACCCGTGGTATCATTGATGCTATCCTAAATGATGATATTATGAATGCACCTACTAAGAAGATTCCATTCTTCAACTTTGAAGTTCCAACTGAGCTTCCAGGTGTTGATAAAAACATTCTTGATCCTCGCGACACCTATAGCAATCCTTCTGAGTGGGAAACAAAAGCTCTAGATTTATCACAGAGATTTATAAAGAATTTTAGCAAATATGAGGGTAATGAAGCCGGAAAAGCTTTAGTTGACGCTGGTCCTCAGTTATAATATAATATCTTACTTCTTAATTAAAAAAGTTGGAGTGGTATGAACCGACCACTCCAACTTTTTTATTCCCTATTTATCAGGGAATCTGCTATCTCTATTTGACTCACTTTCTTCTTATGAAAATAATTAATTATAAAATAAGATGCCATACCAATTACTACAATCCAGACATATAAATATCCAGGAATATAAATAGGTATATACCCACTTATCTTTATCAAAACTGCCTCAAAACATATTAGCATATTAAGGTAAGTAAGCGGAAGTCCAAATAGTAAGGATGCAAAAATTACTATGGTGGTTGGTGTTAAGTACAGCTTCTTAATTTCTTTTTCTACATAACCAAAAACCTTCATAAAGGATATATGTATCGCATTTTTATCTATAACAATTTTAGTTAGTATATACATTAATACTAAGTATATAATTATTGCAATCCCTAAAAATATGTACCAATGGGTCTTAACCTGTTCTCACGCCTTGTGACCCAGCCCCACAAATTTCATTGATCAAACTACTCGATGAAATTTATCGCCTGCTCAGTTTGTACTGTAGATAATATGCAGTGCAAAGAGTATATTATATATATAATCTGTATATAAATGTCAAGTAAATTTTTGCATAACTTTAAAACTAATTATTTACTTTATGTATCATTTACTGTTTATCGTTTGCTCATAAGCTTATCCTTGTCTTCAATTTTCAATAGGGTTTTCGCACACTCCGATAAACAGCAGATTACCATTATGTAATGTAATAGCGTAGATAAACGGTCTATCAAGAATCATATCTGCGCGGCCTTCTGGTGGTGCAGCTCCAGCATAATTAATTTGGGTATATGCAGACGCTTCGACACCGTCTTCATCGATAGCTATGTGGGTTTCCTGACTTACATCAGTAATATAGGCCATATGGTCGGTAATTCCACTAAAGTCTGCATCAGCTGTAAACGCAGACTTTGCACCAAGGCTACTAAGCATATTAGTTAATGTAAGCTTAGATCCAAAACTAAACTTGGGTATCTTCCATACCACCTCACCAAAATAATCTTCTCCTCCTTCAAAAGTTTTCTTTATTTCCTCAGGAGATTTAATTAGCTCATAAGGAGATACTCCTTCATCAGGAAGTATAAATATCATTTGGCATAAATTCTTAAGATTCAAACTGGATCTTGTATAGCCCTCCCCCTTGGTAAATCTTGCTGAACCATATATCTGATTCATAAAGTCAACTTTAACTTCACTACCATTTGACTGATAGAATACATCCTTCGCAGTTTTACTCCTATCAAAACGACTAATCCATTGATCATAAAAATAAACTGTATTTAATATAGTTAGTATTTGTTCAGAGCTTATTTCTACCTTAGGAGATAATGTACCATTGGTGTTCGTTGATATCCATTCAGCCATACTTCTTCCGGTTTCATCCTTAGCAAAGTCAACACTGTGGGAGCTTGCATAAAAGTTTTCTGCAGCACCTCTTACAAATTCATTTTTAAATACAATCGGTTTACCGTTTAGTTCATCGTCCATCCATAAAGAATTTGCAATTTTAAGCTTTCCAATTTGATTATCTCTATAAAGAATGCGATAAAGGTTTCCACACTGCTGAGAAAGCACTTCTTTATCAGTAACACCTAATAAGTCAAGTAATTGTTCTTCTGTCTCTCCCTCAGCGCCATAGGCAGCAAGAGCCAGAGAAAAGTATAGGGATAGTGGTGAGTAATTTATGTTCTGGCCGGTTTCTGTTACTATATTTGCACTTGTTAAATACGAAAGTGAAATTACTGAAAAAATTGCCGCCTATATTAGTTGTATTAGTTATTAATTTAT
>CAZMYP010000006.1:0-3928 GCA_964570535.1 uncultured Herbinix sp. | reverse complement strand
AAAATTCATTAAGCGCCTGAATAAAATCATCATCAACCGGATTTTGCTTACGGACCTCTCCCTGCCCTTTGATGTCTTCAAAGGCTAACGCTTTTGGATAGGCTATATCTATAGCCAGTTCAGTATTATTATCTTTTTCTCTGGAAATCAATAATAACAAGGCTAATATAATTGCCACAGAAATTGTAGCAGCTGTCCATCTTTGCCATAGGGTGACTTTCCTTCTGGATTTTAATTTCCCCCCATCTTCTATTAGCTTGTCGCTATTAGTAATAGCATCAGACGTTTTCCTTTCTTCCAAATCAAAAGCCCTCCTTTATCTCTTCATTTAATTATCTGGCATTCTCAGCTTACTACAACTTACTGTCTATAAGATTCAGCTACAATGAAATGCGTCTATTGTTAGCCGACAAACTATCTTATCCTAAGACGACAAGCTAACGACATATTGTATCCTTAATTTCCCTTGTATACTACAGCAATAATTTTACAATGTCAAATCCTAATTTACAAAAGCAAAAGCAAGGTACCACCAATAATTTGAAATAATCCCAACACTGCCTTCCGGTTCAATTTTTCCTTGAACACAATATAAGAAAATGCAATCGTAACAATTATACTCAATTTATCAATAGGAACAACTATACTTGCTTGTCCGGTTTGTAATGCTCTGTAGTAGAATAACCAGGACGCTCCAGTGGCTATTCCTGATAATATAAGAAAAATCCAACTTTTCTTATCAATATCTTTTATTGTATTTTGCTTTTTTGTTACAAATACTACTATCCATGCCATAATAAGTACTACAATAGTACGAATTGCAGTTCCCAGGGTAGAATTGATATTTTCAATTCCTACTTTTCCAAGGATGGATGTCAAACTTGCGAAAAACGCAGAACCCATCCCATAGAACAACCAAGCATTTCCTTTATGTACCACCTTATCTGTTTGTCTTTTCTGTATCATAAGGAAGGTTCCTATACCAATCAGCACCATTGCCAAGAATTTTACTAGTGTAAGTCCTTCTTTCAAAAAAACAAAGGCAAGAATCATTGTAAGGACTGTACTGGATTTATCAATGGGAGTAACCTTATTGACATCCCCAATCTGCAGGGCTTTGAAATAACACAACCAGGATGCTCCAGTAGCAATACCAGAAAGAACAAGAAATACAAAGGTCTTTTTATCTATTGAACTTATTTCCACCTGTGCACCCACAACAAAAACCATAATCCAAGAAAATACTAATACAATAACTGTCCTTAATGCCGTCGCTACATTAGAATCCGTATTCTTGATACCGCTCTTTGCCAGTATTGCTGTTAATCCTGCAAACAATGCTGATCCAAACGCAAATGCTATCCACATATCTTTTTATCTCCAATCTATATTTATTTACTTTATCATCAATCAATTGATGCAGTAAAACTACAGTCTCAACGGTACTTTCATTGTCCAAATCAAGTTCCTCTGTCTCGATCCCATTGAAAAACACAGGGAATTTGAACTTAATATGCTTTAAGAATCTGCCCTCTTCCTGCTCTTTCTAATATAGATACACTTCGTCTACAAAGCTTTTTACAAAGTCCTTTTTCTCTCCATCGGTCATCTATCATAAAGTTTATCAAAATACAGTAGAAATTGATAGACGTTATCGCCAGAATTCTTCTGTTGTTTGATGTTAAACAAACTATTTTCAACTTCCTATATAGATAGCTCCATTGCATCCATTACATCATACAGTCCATCCATACGCTCCATCAAAGTTAGCTTCATTTACAGGTGTCTGACCATAATCAAATAATATCATCTTTGGCTTTTTCATTATATAGCCTCCGTTTCCAGAAGGGTAGTGTCAAGTTTGACACTACCCTTTATTCTTGAGGGGGTAAAAAATGTGTAATCTTTTACCCTCTCCCTTTTTAACCAAGGATATAATTTTATTGCAATTGATAATAATAGTCCGATCCATTAATATTAATAGTGAATAAAACAGGTAATCCACTTTCCTGGACTTCTTTCGGGACACTAATCAAATAGTGAAGCATTCCATTCGTAAGTGGGGCAATTCTCGTAGTGTTTGTGTATGTAAAATCAGAACCCCCGCTTTCTTCTATTGTTGAAAAGCTATTATATTCGTATTTTCCATCATACAAAACTTTAACATTAAATATATCATCTGCAGACATACTACTACCTTTTAGATTTTTCACTCTAAAAGTTGTATGTATATATACTTTCCCAGGATCTTTTACCTCATAATATGAATAGTAGCCATCCGGATTAGATGGTTCAACTTTTGTAGTAAATTCCATAGAAGTCATCTTTATCTGATAAACATTTGGATAAATCAATGTATCACCAATATCAAATTTTGAAGGCCATACCACTGGTATTTCTGTTGGTCTAGGTATTGGGGTTGACGTAGGTGTTTCTGTTGGTGTAGGTATATCTGTTATTGTAGGCTCTGTTAATCCTGCGTCATTTACTATCAGAGTCGGTACATCTGGTGTCATCACTTGTTTATTATTTGAATTAGAACAAGCTGTGAGTGATAGCATAAGTGCTGATGTTATAAATGTAATAATATGTTTTTTCATATTTTCTTGCTGTTTATTCTATTTTAATAATTTCCTTTATAAAGTCTTCGCTAAAGTTCTGTTTATCGAATACTTCTTTATAAGAACCTATTCTTCAAATGCAGCTTATCACCTCCCCCTTACTGCATCTAAAATTAGTAAAAAGCCCAATTTACATATACATTTCTTCTTGATTATATAATTCTTGATATTTAAGAAAGAAGTCGATAAAACATCTTGTGAATATACGTTATCATCTATTAAAAAAATACAAATGCAGTATTTATTCACTACATTCATCATGGTGTTGATGCTCGTGGCAGACGGAACCGGTTGTTTTGAGATCTCCCCTTAAGTAATTCTCAACCGCCGTTTTTGCATCGCCAGAAGCTCCTACTACAACCTCTACATTCCTTTCATTAAAAATCTCAATCGCACCTCCGCCCATACCACCGCTGATGATAACATTTACACCACGATCGGCAAGAAAATTAGGCAAGAATCCAGGTCTATGTCCAGGGTTAGCAATGGTCTCGCTTTTACGAATTTGATTATTTTCGGTGTCAAAAATCATAAACCCTTCGCAATGTCCAAAGTGCTCGGTCACCATTTCATTTTCGCTTGCTACTGCAATTTTCATCATTTTATTTTCCTCCATTTTCTTATTTTGAATATGTTCATCTAATATTTTTGCTGCATATTCAACAAGTTCAGCACAGGGACGTTTTTTATAATACTCTTCGTTCTTTTCTTCCGGTATGTGACTTTGCCTATATCGTCACAAAATGCTAATACTACCGATTGAGAACAATTGTATCCTTTCTTAAATAGGTCTTTTGCTAATGTTGAGTATTCACTCACTAATTATTTTCCTCTAGCCTTTTCTCTAGTAATTCAGATGTGCTGTCAAACCAATTTCCATCGAAAAGCTCTATCATACCTTTGTCACATGCGGCTGAAATTTTCGGGTCTATAGGTAATTTAGCAAGAACCTTTAAATTATGTTTATGAGCAATTTCTTCAATGTGGCTTTCGCCAAATATCTGATAGTCCTTGCCATTATCAGGACATTTAAAATAGGACATATTTTCTACCAGACCGATAATGGGGATATTCATCATCTCAGCCATCTTAACAGCTTTTGAAACAATCATGGATACAAGCTCCTGCGGGGACGTCACAACGATAATCCCATCAACAGCAATGGATTGAAATACCGTAAGGGGAACATCGCCGGTTCCCGGTGGCATATCGATGAACATAAAATCCACATCGCTCCAGATTACATCTGTCCAAAACTGCTTTACTGTGCCAGCAATAATTGGCCCTCTCCAGACAACCGGATCAGT
>CAZMYP010000005.1:37345-53925 GCA_964570535.1 uncultured Herbinix sp. | reverse complement strand
AAGCTTTGTGAATAAGTTTAGGGGAGAGGCTCAGTCTGCAGCAGGATTATCCCATCCTAACATAGTGAATGTATATGATGTTGGTGATGATGGAGGGTTGCATTATATTGTTATGGAGCTGGTTGAGGGTATAACTCTTAAATGGTTTATAGAAAGAAAAGGTAAGCTAGATAAGAAAGAAGCTGTGGGAATTACCATACAGATTGCACAGGGTATGGAAGCCGCACATGATAATAATATAATCCATAGGGATATTAAGCCCCAGAATATAATTATATCCAGAGATGGTAAGGTAAAGGTAACTGATTTTGGTATAGCAAAGGCTTCTAATTCCAATACTATTACATCCAACGCTATGGGATCAGTGCATTATTTATCTCCTGAGCAAGCAAGGGGTGGATATAGTGATGAAAAAAGCGATATCTATTCTCTTGGAGTAACTCTATATGAGATGCTCTCAGGAAAAGTGCCTTTTGCAGGAGATAATACGGTATCAGTAGCTATGCAACACATTCAAGGAGAGGCTATGCCTCTTAGGGAGCTGGAAGAAAGTATTCCCTTAAGTATTGATAAAATTGTACAAAAGTGTATGCAGAAGAAACCAGAGAGAAGATATCATTCTGCTTCTGAATTAATAATTGATTTAAAGAAAGCTCTTACTAATCCAGAGGGGGATTTTGTTCAAATCCCTGCCTTTGTGGCGGATGATTCTCCAACTATAAATATTTCCGATGATTTGGGTAAAATAAAAAATGGGAGTTATTATAATGATAGTCACCATAACACAAGAAATAATGTTGTGATTGATGACGATGATGAAGAATTAGATACAGTGGATTCAAAGGTAGAGAAGATTTTCTCTATATTAACCATAGTAATGATTGCTGCTATTACTATTGCAATTATATTTGTAGTTGTACGCTTTATTCTTCCTGGCGGGAAGAAGAAACCGGATACTAATCCTAATCCTATTGTTACTGAGACACCGACTCCAGAACCTACTGAAGAACCAACGCCTACACCGGAGCCAGATAATACAGTTGATACCTATGAATTCCCTTCAATAGTAGGTCATAAGGAAGAGGATGCTAGGATGGCAATTTTAGCAAAGGATCCTACTGCAGATATAAAACCTATGGAGGATTACTCCAATGATTATGATAAAGGTGTAGTTATTAGACAATATCCTTTGGCTAATACTCATTTTCCTGTAGGCTCAGAAGTTATAATATATATCAGTGTTGGACCAAAATCAGATAAGATTCCTTATGTATATGGTAACACATGGGAACAGGCTGAAGCTAAGCTGAAGGAATATGACCTAATACCTACGAGGGAAGATATATTTAGCAATGAGATAGCAGTGGGTAGCGTAGTATCTACTAATCCTCCTAAGGAGACTATGCTTAAGCCAGGGGATAGTGTTACTGTATATGTAAGTAAAGGACCTGAGATAACTCAATCAGCAGTTCCAAAATTAATAGGAAAGACAACAATCGAGGCTGAAGGATTATTAAGCGAAGTAGGATTGGTCTTAGGTACGATTACTAAGGAAACATCGGAAGCTTACGATGAAGGAAAGATTACCTTCCAGGATACCACAGCAGGGGAACTGGTTAATAAGGGCACTAAGATCAATATTACAGTAAGCTCAGGACCTGCTATTGATACCCCAAATGATCCTATTATAGGAGACGTAGAATATATAGGTAAGCTGGTAATTGATGATGTTAATCCATTTGATTATGTTGGAGATGGAGAAGCTGAGATTATATTAGAGATGGAACAGAATGGCTACGGTACAGAGATATATAATGAAATTACTTCTATAATGGATTTCCCTCTAAACTTAACGGTTGAAGGTGAAAGCACATCAATTGGTGTAGTTACGATGTATGTTGACGGCGATGTATTTATGCTTAATGGAGAATCTGATCCCTATGTGTGGATTGTAGAATTTACAGCAGTGGAGGAATAATTTGAAGGGCAAGATTGTTAAAGGTATAGCAGGATTTTACTATGTTCATGTGCCGAATGAGGACAGAATCTTTGAATGTAAAGCAAAGGGGATTTTTCGTAAGCAAAATATAAAGCCTCTTGTCGGTGATGATGTAGAGATTGATACCAATAATCAGCCCCAGGGTGTAGGGACTATTATTCGCATCCTATCAAGAAAAAATAGTATTGTACGGCCTGCTGTTGCAAATGTTGATCAGGCAATAATTATATTTGCTGCAGCGGAGCCGGCTCCTAATCTAAACCTTCTGGATCGATTTCTTATTATGATGCAGAGGCAGCAGGTGGACACAATTATTTGCTTTAATAAAAAAGATATAGTCAGTCAAAAGGATATCCATTTGTTAATGGACACCTATATAAGCAGTGGATTTAAGGTTGTCAGTACCAGCATACTGCAAAATGAAGGTAGTCAATTGATAATGGATTTATTAAAGGGTAAGACAACTGTACTTGCGGGCCCATCAGGTGTTGGCAAGTCATCCCTAATTAATATTATAAAACCTGAAGCTCAGATGGAAACAGGAAGTGTTAGCGAAAAGATTAAAAGAGGGAAGCATACTACAAGACATTCTGAATTAATATATGTTAACGAGGATACCTATGTAATGGATACGCCTGGTTTTAGTTCCCTGTATATTAGTGAAATAGAAGAAAACGAGCTTAAGGACTTTTTTTATGAATTTGAAGACTACAATGATAAGTGTAGATTTATCGGATGCATGCATTTAAATGAGCCAGGCTGTGCTGTAAAAGAAGCACTGAATGGGGGCAAAATAAGCAGCATCCGATATGATAATTATAAGGCTTTATATGAGGAGCTAAAGGATACTAAGCGGTACTAAATGTCCAGCTTTTCTAAAGTTCAATGAGGAGATTATGAGTTGTATATAGGGGTATAATACAACTTGGAGGTTATAATTATGATAAAACTAGCGCCTTCTATACTGGCCGCCGACTTTAATGTGTTGGGAGAACAGATTAAGACTATTGAAGAGGCAGGAGTGCCTTATCTCCATATTGATGTTATGGATGGAAATTATGTGTCAAGTATTAGCTTCGGAACACCGGTGATTAAATCAATCCGCAAGAATACGAAGCTTGTTTTTGATGTCCATCTTATGGTTATAGACCCAATAAGGCTTTTGGAGGGCTTTGCGGAGGCAGGCGCGGATATTATAACTGTCCATGCGGAAGCCTGTGTTGATCTTCTAGCCACAGTATTAAAGATAAAGGAAATGGGGTTAAAGGCAGGAGTTTCCTTGAACCCTGAAACAAGCCTAGAAGAGCTTAATCATGTTATTAAGGAAGTAGATATGGTTCTTCTTATGAGTGTAGAGCCCGGAGCGGGAGGGCAATTATTTATCCCCCATACCTTAGATAAAATTAGGGAATTAAGAAAGCTAGCCAATGAGGCCAGTGTGGAAATTGATATAGAGGTAGACGGAGGCATTACAACTGATAATGTAATGGATGTGCTAGAAGCTGGGGCCAATGTTATTGTATCTGGGACAAGTATATTTCGTGGAGATATACTGGCAAATATTGATAGCTATAAGAAGGAATTTGATAGATATGGCAAAAGGTAGTAATAACAAGATATTAATTATTAATGGCGGGCATGTAGAAGAAGAGTTTATTAAGTCTTTAATAGTGAAAGATAATTACTACATGATTATTGCTGTGGACAGAGGTTTAGTGGTGGCAGACAAGCTAAAGCTACCTCTGGATTTCATTATTGGTGATTTTGATTCAGTACCTGCCAATCTTATATTAAAATATAATAATAAATCTGCTTCAATAAAGACTTACCCAACTATAAAGGATAAGACTGATAGCCAGATAGCCTTTGAGCTAGCCCTGAGTCATAATCCTACAGATATTATTATTGTAGGTGCCACTGGAAGTCGATTGGATCATACAATTGCAAACATAAATCTTCTTACAATGGCCCTAGATATGAATATAAATGTAGTAATTATGGATTCCTTTAACAAGATTTATCTTAAGGATAGAAACTTTATAATTAAAAAAGAAGAGCAGCATGGTGATTTTATATCACTTATTCCCTTGTCATTTGAGGTAAAGGGACTGAAATTATCTGGCTTTAAATATCCCTTAGAGGGTATTACCTTAACTAAGGGAAGTTCATTAGGAATAAGTAACGAGCTGTTAGAAGACCAGGGAAGAGTGGAGTTTGAAGAAGGGCTTTTGACTGTATTTGAGACAAGGGATTAATAAAAGATCATATATTTTAACAAGGAAGGATTTTGACAAATGAAACTAGGCATTGTAGGTTTGCCCAATGTGGGCAAGAGTACTCTTTTTAATTCGTTAACGAAGGCGGGGGCAGAATCAGCCAATTATCCGTTTTGTACCATAGATCCCAATATCGGAATTGTAACAGTACCAGACGAGCGTCTTAAAGTATTGGGTGATTTATATGAATCTGAGAAAGTAGTACCAGCAATAATTGAGTTTGTGGATATTGCAGGATTAGTTAAGGGAGCTTCAAAAGGTGAGGGCTTAGGTAACCAATTTTTATCTAATATACGTGAGGTTGATGCAATAGTTCATGTAGTTAGATGCTTTGAGGACCCTAATGTTATTCATGTTGAAGGCTCAGTAAGCCCTGAAAGAGATATAGAGACAATTAATTTGGAGCTTATTTTCTCTGACCTTGAAATTCTTGAGAGAAGAATCAGCAAGACTGCAAAGGGAGCTAAAAACAACAAGGAAGAGGCAAGAGAACTAGAACTGCTTGAAAGAATAAAGCTTCATCTAGAGGATGGCAAGATGGCCAAGTCCTTCACTGTAAATGAGGAAGAAGAAAAGCTTATTAAAAATTACAACCTACTTACTGCCAAGCCTGTAATTTATGCAGCAAATGTTAAGGAAGATGATCTTTTGGATGACGGCGAGAGTAACGACTATGTTAAAGTTGTCAAAGAGATAGCTACTAGGGAAAATTCTGAGGTGTTTGTTATTTCTGCTAGAATAGAACAAGAGATTTCTGAGTTGGATGATGATGAAAAACGAATGTTTCTAGAAGAGATGGGACTTTCCGAGTCAGGTCTTGAGAAACTGATTAAGGCAAGCTATCGTCTTTTGGGCTTAATCAGTTATCTAACTGCAGGTCCAAAAGAAACAAAGGCGTGGACAATTACTGTGGGAACCAAAGCACCCCAGGCGGCAGGAAAGATTCATACTGATTTTGAACGAGGATTTATACGAGCTGAAATAGTCAACTATAATCATCTAGTGGAATGCGGAAGCAATAGTGCTGCAAAGGAAAAGGGTTTAGTTCGCTTGGAAGGAAAGGAATATGTGGTTCAGGATGGGGATGTTATATTATTCCGTTTTAATGTGTAGTTATCAACTTGTTTTTAAGTGAAACATATTAAAGAAGAAAGAGGTGAATAGTAATGGGGATATTATTAAATAGTGATGCCTTAACCAATATAAGGTTTCCCAATTTAGGTATTGAACTAAAAAATGTTTCTTCCGGTATAGATGTCTTCGGTTATCGTATTGCATTCTATGGAGTAATAATAGGTTTTGGTATGCTTTTTGGCTATCTTATAGCAGAATGGATGGCAAAAAGGACCGGACAAAGCACAGAATTATATTTAGACTTTGCATTGATTGCAATAATTGTATCTGTTATTTTTACCAGATTAGGCTATGTCTTGTTTTCTTTAGAGGATTTCATTGATAATCCACTTGAAATATTTAATATAAGAGACGGTGGCTTGATGATTTATGGAGGAATATTTGGAGCTATCCTTAGCGCCATAGTTTTTACCAAGGTTAAGAAATACTCTTTTTGGCTCTTGGCAGACACAGGATGTATTGGACTTATAACTGGTCAGGTAATAGGGCGATGGGGCAACTTTTTTAATAGAGAAGCCTTTGGAAAGCATTCTGACGGATTATTTGCAATGCAACTTAACATACAGGATGTACCCTATGATTTTAGAAGATCAATAGTTAGTTTGCAAGAGAAATTCCAAGGTAAACAGGCGGCCTATGACAGAATAATGGAGATACGTAACAATATTGCAACTATTGACGGAGTGGAGTATATACAGGTTCACCCAACCTTTCTCTATGAATCTCTATGGAATCTTTGCCTTTTGATTATCTTAATTATATATACAAAGTATAAGAAGTTTGACGGAGAGGTCATGCTTTTATATCTAGTAGGCTATGGTCTTGGACGTGTATGGATTGAAGGACTAAGAACTGACCAGCTGTTTTTATGGGGAACATCAATTCCTATTTCCCAGCTTATTTCAACTTTAATTGTTGCGTTTTCACTTGCTATGATTGTATATAAACGTAGAAAGCTAGTCAAAGTTAAGTAAGAAAATGAATTAAAATATTAATTACATGAACAAATGGTTTGTAGATTTGACATAAAAATATAAAAAAACTGACTATTCGGGACTAATTTACTATACTCTATGTTGATATCTACATATTGATATTTTTTATCTGATTTTCAATTATTACAACAACATATTGTAATATTGCTTTCGTAAAAGCACAGAAAACCTAATAATAATGGGGATTCTGGGCTTTTATTTTTTTGTTTTAGTACTTGCTATATTCCCATTTATATAATAAAATGTACATAGAAGTGGAGTGAAGTGGTGAGAAGTGGTGATAACGACCAGAAAAGTGGTGGATGCTTCTCATATGTAAAGAAGGTGCTGTTAATGTTCATGGGTGAATTTGACCATACGGTCGATGCAAAAGGAAGAATTATCGTTCCATCAAAATTCAGAGATGATTTAGGTGATGAGTTTGTTATTACACTTGGTCTTGATGGTTGTCTCTTTGCTTACCCTAATTCTGAATGGCAGGCCTTTGTTGAAAAACTTAAGACACTTCCAGGCACAAAGGATGCAAGACAATTACAACGTTATTTTATGGCTGGAGCTGCTGCATGTCAGACGGATAAACAGGGAAGGATATTAATACCGGCAAGATTGAGAGATAACGCGGCTCTAGATAAAGATATAGTGTTTGTGGGTGTTCTTAATAAAATAGAGATATGGAATAAAACACGCTGGGAAAAGAACAATGATTATGACGATGTAGACTCCATAGCAGAGCATATGTCACAGTACGGCATTAACTTCTAACAAGACATTTATGGGTAAGGAGTCAAACAATGGAATTTAAGCACAAATCAGTACTATTAGATGAAGTATTAGAAAATATGAATATAGATCCAAGAGGAATTTATGTAGATGGAACTATAGGGGGAGGCGGCCATTCCTATGAGATAGCTGCCAGATTAACCACCGGAAGATTAATTGGATTGGATCAGGATGAAGCAGCAATAGAGGCTTCAGGATTAAGGCTGCAGGAATACGGTAGTAAGGTTATTATCATCAGAAGTAATTATAGTGAGATTAAGTCAGTAATGACTAGTATACAGATAGATAAAGTAAACGGAATACTTCTTGACTTAGGGGTATCATCTTATCAGCTTGACACACCAATGCGTGGTTTTTCTTACAGAGAGGACGCTCCTCTTGATATGAGGATGGATAAGAGAAACAATAAAACCGCCAGAGATATAGTTAATGATTATGGTGAGATGGAGCTTTATAGACTCATAAGAGATTACGGGGAAGATAAGTTTGCCAAGAACATTGCCAAGCATATAGTTAGGGCACGAGGGGACAAGCCAATAGAGACAACCTATGAGCTTAATGAGATTATCAAAGCAGCAATACCTGCTAAGGTTAGGGCAACGGGTGGACATCCCTCCAAAAGAACATTTCAAGCAATAAGAATTGAATTAAATAGAGAACTGGAGGTATTAAAGGAATCTCTTTCGGATATGATTGATATTCTTTTACCTGGAGGAAGACTTTCCATAATTACTTTCCATTCTCTTGAGGATAGAATAGTAAAAGATTTCTTTAAAATAAAAGAAAATCCATGTACCTGTCCTTCGAGCTTCCCTATATGTGTATGCGGTAAGAAACCAATGGGAAGAATAATTAGTAAGAAACCTATCCTACCCTCGACAGAGGAGTTGGAGATTAATAAAAGATCTAAAAGTGCAAAGCTTAGGGTGTTTGAAAGGGTGTTAGAGGAAGAATAGAAGACACCTAGGAAAGTAGAGAGGGGTTATTGCATGGAGGCAAACAGAAAACGATATCAATATCAGCCAGGGACAAGCTATATCAATGGGAATACAGCCCGCAAACGAGAGTTTGAAGGGCAATATCCTATGGATTACAAGGCGGCTCTAGATAGACAGAGAAGACAGGCAGCCTTACCAGAGAGACAAGTACCTACTCCCCAGAGACAGGTACCTACCCCTCAGAGGCAACCATATAGACAGCCAAGACAATTATCAGGAATCAGCATGACTTCCTTATTCGTTCTTACAATTGCTATAGTAGCAACATTATATTTCTCAATTGAGTTTTTAATGCTACAGCATCAGTTAAACACAAGCGAGAAGGAAATTATATCCATGGAACGCAACTATTCTTCAATGATAAATGAAAATAATGCAGCTTATGAGCAAATCAATATGGTATATGATCTTGATTATGTTTATACTGTTGCTGTAAGTGAGCTTGGGATGGTATATCCAAATAATAATGAAGTTATTCTATTTGAAAGTACAAAGGAGAGTTATTCTAAGCAGTATGCAGATATACCGAAATAATATCATGCAAACGAGGACAATACAGTATGGGAAGACCAATAGAAAAAATTAGAAACTTTAACTCACGAATGCAAGCAAGGCTATTGCTTGTATTTTGTGTTGTCACTTTGGTATTAATCGGCCTAATTGGAAGGCTTATATATATTATGCAGTCTGACGGAGAGAGGTATGCCAAGCAGGTACTTTCAAGACAATCATATGTTAGTGCAGTACTTCCCTATAAAAGAGGAGAGATTCTAGATAGGAATGGTACAATACTGGCCAGAAGTGAGCTTCGCTATAGGTTAATCATAGATCCAGAGAATTTATTACTTAATGCAGATAAAATGCCTACTACTCTGGAAGCATTAAAGACACACTATGATATTGATCCTGCTACAATCAATAATATCTTAAATGAGAGACCAGATAGTAGATATAAAATACTTCTTGATAATCTACAACTTTCTCAGGTTGAACCCTTTAAACTACTTATGGAGGAAGATTCTAATATAAAGAGTCTTTGGTTTGAAGAGCAATATGTTCGTGCATATCCCTATAATACCATTGCTTGTGATGTTCTTGGATTTACATCAGCAGACAATAAGGGCTTTTGGGGAATTGAGGAATATTACAATGATCAGCTAAACGGAATAAACGGAAGAGAATATGGTTATTACGATTCTACTCTAAATATTGAGCGTATTATTAAGAAGCCTCAAAATGGTAATACAATAGTAAGTACTATTGATGTTAATGCACAGCGAATTATTCAAAAGCATATTCTCGAATTTAATCAGGAATTTGGCAGTAAGAATATTGGAGTTTTGATAATGGATCCAAATAACGGAGAAATTATTGCCATGGCATCCAATAATGAATATAATCTGAATTCACCAAGAGATCTAGAGGGGGTATTTACTAAGGAAGAACTAGCCCAAATGTCCTTGGAAGAAAAGATAGAAGCCATGAATGAAATATGGAAAAATGACATAATCAGCTTTGGATTTGAACCTGGCTCTACCTTTAAGCCCTTTACTGTTAGTGCAGGACTAGAAGAAGCTTTAATCTCAAAGAATAGCAACTTTTACTGTGATGGTATAGAGCATGTAGGTGGCTGGGATATAAAATGTAGCGCAAAACATGGGCATGGAGACTTAACTCTGGCTGAGACCTTAATGAAATCATGCAATGATGCGATGATGCAGATAGTGGCAATGGAAGGAAAAAACCTTTTCTATCAATTCCAGAAGGAATTATCATTTGGACAGAAAACCGGAATTGATTTACCTGGTGAAGAAAGTGGAATTCTTACTGATTTAGATAAGCTTAATGCATCAGAGTTAGCTACTAGTAGCTTTGGGCAGACCTTCAATGTTACTATGCTCCAGATGGCTGCAGCATATTCCTCCCTTGTAAATGGAGGATATTACTACCAGCCTCATATAGTTAGAGAGATAATGAATGACCAGAAAGCCACTGTTAAAAAGATTGACCCCTTACTAATTAAGCGTACGGTATCGGAAGAGACATCTGGATTTATTCGAGAAACAATGTATCAGACAGTTGAGATAGGAACAGCAAAGCCTGCTAAGGTAGCGGGCTATACAATTGGAGGTAAAACTGGTACTGCAGAGAAATTCCCCCGTGGACAAAGTAATTACCTAGTATCGTTTCTAGGGGCTGCGCCTGCTATAAGCCCTGAGATAGTCATATATGTTATAATAGATGAACCGCAAAATGTGCTAAGACAGGATGATAGCTCTATAGCAACAAAATTTGCTAACCGCATAATGACAGAGCTTCTACCAGCATTGGGGATTTACCCAGAGGGAGAGATTGACTATCTGCTGCCAGAGCAAGATGAGACTACAGAGGATGACGACCTAGTTCCTAGTGATGACAGCCAGGAAGAAGGAAATAATA
Source organism: uncultured Herbinix sp. (assembly GCA_964570535.1). GTDB lineage: Bacteria > Bacillota > Clostridia > Lachnospirales > Lachnospiraceae > Mobilitalea. The sequence goes on along the minus strand of CAZMYP010000005.1, from coordinate 43,304 downwards.
CAGGCGACGACAACCAAGAAGGAAATAATATAGGCAGCGACGACAACCAAGAAGGAAATAATACAAACGCCGATGACAACCAAGAAGAAGGAAATAACACAGGCGGCGACGACAACCAAGAAGAAGGAAATAACACAGGCGGCGACGACAACCAAGAAGGAAATAATACAAACGCCGATGATAAACAGGAAGAGGAAATTAACACTGGCGAAGATGAAAACCAAGAAGAAATTAACACTGGTGAAGATGAAAGTCAAGAAGAAGACGATGTTTAGGTAATGATAATGAATAAAGCTGTATCATTTGTAATAAAATGAAACGATAAGAATTTCAGGATTGATGATATGGCAAAGAACAGAACCTATAACAAAAGGAATATCCTGATAGTAGTAACAGTCATTTTTATAACAATTATGGGACTTACAGGAAGATTGACATATCTTATGATATTTAAATCAGAGGATTATTCGGCCAGAGCCAAAGCTCTTCATGAAAGAGAGAGGCCAATAAAGGCTCAGCGTGGCCGCATCTACGATAGATGTGGTATAGAATTGGCAACAAACAGACCTGTATGTACCATATCCGTTATTAATAGTCAGATAAAGGAACCCAAGAAGGTAATAGAGGTACTATCAAAGGAGTTAGGACTAAGTGAAGAAAATGTTAAAAAAAGAGTAGATAAGCTTTCCTCCATTGAACGAATTAAATCAAATGTTAACAAGGAGATAGCAGATAGAATAAGGGAATACAAGCTTGATGGTGTAATGGTTGATGAGGATTATAAACGATACTATCCATTTGATGGATTAGCTTCCAAGGTAATAGGATTTACTGGAGGTGACAATCAGGGGATAATAGGCTTAGAGGTAAAATATGAGGACTATCTAAAAGGAATTAATGGAACTATACTTACCCTTACAACAGCTTACGGAGTTGAGATAGAAAATGCTGCTGAGGATAGGATTGAGCCACAGCCTGGTAATGATTTATACTTGAGTCTTGATGTAAATATACAAAAGTATGCTGAACAGGCTGCCTATAAGGTAATGGAATCAAAGAGTGCCAATAATGTAAAACTTATTGTAATGAATCCTAATAATGGTGAGATATATGGGATGGTTAATGCTCCAGAATTTAATCTTAACGATCCCTATACACTTATAAATGAAATTGCCCAGAATTATGTAGGAGAAACTTTAAGTGCAGAAAAATTAAATGAGCTATTAAATGGAATGTGGCGAAATGCATGTATCAGTGACACATATGAACCAGGCTCTGCATTTAAGATAGTAACTTCGACTGCTGCTTTAGAGGAAAATGTTGTACAATTAGAGGACAGATTTTTTTGCCCAGGATATAAGAGGGTAGAGGATAGGATTATCCGTTGTCATAAGGCAGGTGGCCATGGTAGTCAAAATTTTATTGAAGGAATTAAAAACTCATGTAATCCAGTTTTTATGGAAATTGGTGCAAGGGTTGGGGTTGAGAAAACCTATGAATATTATAAACGTCTAGGTTTATTTAATAGAACGGGGATTGATATTCCTGGAGAAGCTAATTCCATTATGCACAATATTGACAATATCGGTGCAGTTGAACTTGCTACTATGTCCTTTGGACAGTCATTTCAGATAACACCATTGCAGCTTCTAACCTCTGCCAGTGCAATTGTTAATGGAGGGACCCTAGTTACACCCCATTTTGGAACCTCGGTTAAGTCAGCAGAGGGAAGAATTATAGAGACTCTAAAGTATGGAACTACGGACAATGCTGTATCCAAAGAAACATCTGAAATCATGAAACAGTTACTAGAAGCTGTAGTATCAGAGGGCACAGGTAGAAGGGCATATCTTCCGGGATTTCGTGTAGGAGGAAAGACAGCCACTTCAGAAAAACTTCCTAGAAGAACAGGAAAATACATATCATCCTTTATTGGATTTGCTCCTGCTGAGGATCCCCAGGTTATTGCCTTGGTTTTGATTGATGAGCCTGTGGGAATATATTATGGAGGAACCATTGCAGCTCCGGTTATAGCAGATTTATTTGATAATATACTTCCCTATATGGGAATAGAAGAAAAATATACAGAGAAGGACTTGAAGGATTATCAAGTTGGCACCTTCGAGGTTCCGGAGTTTGTTGGGAAGACTAAGAAGGAAATGAAGGACATATTAAAGATTTATGAGTTTGATCATATCTATAGCTCGGGCGAAGGAGATGTAGTAACAGAGCAGTTTCCTCTCCCAGGAGATAGGGTAAATCGAAAAAGTGCCTTGGTTTTATACTACTGATTTGTTACTATTGTTATTTTTGAAGTTATAAAGTATAATAGCGTAGTTCATAATAGAATAGTATACGATTACATAAGAATGTGCCTGCTTAATAGGCGGATAGGAGTTTTTATGAACTTTTCAGATATTCAGGTTATTTTACCGGTAATAATATCATTTGGTGTATGCGTGGTATTGTGTCCTTTATTAATACCCTTTCTAAGGCGAATGAAATTTGGGCAACATGTAAGAGAGGATGGGCCAGAATCTCATTTAAAGAAATCAGGAACGCCGACTATGGGTGGAATAATTATTGTGTTAAGTATTTCCTTCACATGCTTATTCTATCTTAAGGATAATAAAGAAATTATACCTGTTTTGTTTGCCACAATAGGATTTGGGATCATTGGTTTTTTAGATGATTACATAAAGGTGGTAATGAAAAGATCTATGGGATTACGGGCTTGGCAAAAGCTTCTTGGACAGATTCTTGTTACAGCAATATTGGGTTTTTATTTATTAAATTCTGTAGAGGATATTACCTTTATGCTAATTCCCTTCTCAGGAGGAAAGTTTTATGATATCTCATATTTGTTTATACCAACGTTGTTTATTGTGGTCCTTGGCACTGTCAATGGTTCCAATTTTACTGATGGACTAGATGGTTTAGAATCTAGTGTTACTGTACTAATTGCAACATTTTTTACAGTGATAGCCATAGGAACGAAGAGTGGAATAACTCCTATAAGCGGAGCAGTAGCAGGCAGCTTATTAGGCTTTTTATTATATAATGTATATCCAGCAAAGGTATTTATGGGGGACACTGGTTCTCTAGCACTTGGGGGATTTGTGGCCTCGGCGGCATATATGCTTAGAATGCCATTATTTATACTCTTAGTTGCTTTGATATATTTGGTAGAGGTAGTATCTGTTATACTCCAGGTGGGTTATTTTAAGCTTACAGGAGGAAAGAGATTATTTAAAATGGCTCCAATCCATCATCATTTTGAGTTAATGGGCTGGTCTGAGACTAGGATAGTTGCAGTATTTTCAATAATAACAACTATTCTCTGCCTGATTGCTCTAATGGGAATAAATTAGTATATAGTTAGGAAAGGCATGGTTTTGTAATGAGGCTTAAGGATAAGAAGGTTTTAGTATTTGGAGCTGGCAAGAGTGGTATTTCGGCAGCTAGGCTATTGCAAAAAGTGGGAGCAATAGTTATATTATTTGATGGAAATAAGGAGCTAGATATTAGAGCCTTTGAAGATAAACTAGATATAGATACAAATTTTAAGGCTTACTTTGGAAGTTTTCCTATGAATAAGCTAGAAGAAATTGATTTATTAGTGCTTAGTCCTGGGATAGATATTAACAATCCCTTTGTGGAAGCAGTTAAGGAAAAGGGAATCCCGGTATGGGGTGAGATTGAATTAGCCTACCGTTATTCTAAGGGAAGTATAATTGGAATTACAGGAACTAACGGTAAGACTACGACTACCTCCTTAGTAGGGGAAATCATGAAAACCTATTATAAGCAGATATTCGTAGTAGGTAATATAGGTATTCCTTATACTGATATAGCTTTAGAAACAACAGATGAATCTGTAACTGTTATTGAACTAAGTAGTTTTCAGCTTGAAACAGTTCATAATTTTCGCCCTGATATCAGTGCTATTTTAAATATTACACCGGATCATTTGAATAGACATCATAATATGGAAAATTACATAAGACTTAAGAAAAGTATTGCAAAAAATCAGAATAAGGATAACCTGTGTGTTCTTAATTATGAAGATGCTCTTACTAAGAAGATTGGTAGTCAGTTAGACACTAGGGTAATATATTTTTCCAGTAAAAATATATTAGATAGTGGACTATACTTAGATAAGGATAATATTATCTACAAAAAGGATGACAAGGTTACACAGATTTGTACTATAAATGAGCTTCAGGTTTTAGGTAAGCATAGCTATGAAAACGTTATGGCTGCAGTGGGAATCGGAATTGAAATGGGTATTCCCATGGAATTAATACATCAGGCGATTACTCACTTTAAGGCAGTAGAACATAGAATTGAATACGTAGATACTATAAATGGAGTGAGTTATTATAATGATTCTAAGGGAACCAATCCTGATGCATCAATAAAAGCTATTGAGGCTATGATTAATCCAACTATCTTAATTGGTGGAGGCTATGATAAAGGGTCAAGCTTTGATGATTGGGTCCTATCCTTTAAGGGCAAGGTAAAATGCCTTGTACTTTTGGGAGAAACCAGGGAAATGATTGCAGCTACTGCAAGAAACTATGGCTTTAATAATATTATTATGGTAGAGGACTTAAAGGAAGCAGTTTTAGTTAGTAGAAGAAATGCAGAGCCTGGGGATACAGTTTTATTATCTCCTGCCTGTGCAAGCTGGGGAATGTTTGATAATTATGAACAACGGGGAAATATGTTCAAGGATTATATAAGGGATATGCATCAGTAAATAGATTGGAGATAAAATGGCAAGAACAGTGGGTGAAACCAACAGAAATAAACTTCGTGGCTATTATGATTATAGTCTTCTGTTTTTAATCCTTTTTCTGGTATGCTTTGGTTTGGTAATGATATATAGTACATCCTCATATAATGCTCAGAGAATTCATGGAGATGCAGCTTATTATCTATCAAAACAGGCTCTTTTAGGAGGAGCTGGGATTCTCATTATGCTGTTTGTTTCTAAGATAGATTATAGGATATATATTAGGAAACTTCCTATTATAAAAATACGGCCTATAACCTTATTATATATTATGTGTGTATTGCTTCAGACCTATGTTATTTTATTTGGAACAGATGTAAAGGGTGCAAAGCGTTGGATTGATATTTCATTCATTAGATTTCAACCCTCGGAGCTTACCAAAATTGCAGTTATTCTTGTGACGGCATACATAATAAACCTAGCACCTAGAAAGCTGGATAAAATAGGAGGGTTTTTACGGGTATTATTACTCATTGCACCTCTACTAGGACTTGTTATAGCAGAGAACTTCTCTACGGGATTAATTATAGGTATAATTTTTATTTCAATGTGTTTTGTTGCTAGTAAAAAGAAAGCTTATTTTATAATATCAGGAACAATTTTAGGAGCACTAGCTTCCTTAATGATATTTTTTGTAGATTTCAGATCTGATCGTATTGATGCATGGCTAAATGTGGAGACCCATGCCAAGGGATATCAAATACTTCAAGGCCTATATGCCATTGCTTCAGGTGGAATCTTTGGTAAAGGTTTAGGAGAAAGTATGCAGAAGTTGGGATTTATACCAGAGTCTCATAATGATATGATATTTTCGGTTATTTGTGAAGAGCTAGGCTTATTTGGAGCAGGTGCTCTTATTCTACTATTTGTACTATTAATTTGGCGTATTTTTATTATTGCTATAAATGCACCTGACCTATATGGTGGTCTTCTTGCAACTGGTGTACTAGTCCATATATCAATACAAGTATTGATGAATATTGCCGTTGTAACCAGCACCATACCACCAACTGGAATACCATTACCATTTATAAGCTATGGAGGAAGTTCATTGCTAGTAATCCTTGCTGAGATGGGTATTGTTCTAAGTGTTTCAAATCAGATTAAGATACAAAGATAGCATAATTTTAGGCTTGAATAATGGAATTATCTCTAAGAATC